>JAUWWJ010000325.1 GCA_030616935.1 Planctomycetaceae bacterium | reverse complement strand
GGGTGGTGTCGAGCCAAGCAGTTTAGCTTTTGTGGTGCCGTTGAACTTTCGAATGCTGGTTTGCAGAAAGATACGCATGCACGGTTGTTTCAGTTCGCGAGTGCTCTTGTTGAAGAAGCGAACCTTACGGGACTCATTGGTATTGATTTTGTAATGCCCCGAAAAATAACAGGAAACTCAATTGGAAAACCAACTATTCTTGAGGTCAACCCGAGGCCCACAGCCACGATGGAGTTGACTGAACGTCGTACTGGCCAGAGTCAGGCGGGGCTGCATCTTTGGGCAAACGGTTTTCCCTTACCAACAAAGTCACTTGTTTCACCAAGTGGACGAGATGTCTGTTGGGGAAAAGCGATTGTGTTTGCTGAGAAACCACTTTATGTCTCTACGTCTTTTGATCAGCATCTCACAAGGTGTGCCTCTTTTGTTGAGAATCACAGTCTGGGATGGCCAATGATTACAGATAGGCCGTGCTGTGGGACTGTAATTCAAGCCGGCCACCCAATTTCGACCATTTTTGCATCAGCACAAACGCCGGGTAATGTGCTTCGTAGTTTGCGAGAACAGGTTAATGAAATTGTGCGAGTTCTTTAAGAAAAGCAGCTACTCTTAGCCCGCAAGTCTACGGGTTGTGGTGTCCTCATTCGCTTCAGCAAGAAAATGCATCAAGTAGGCATCCTCTGTGGTGTCCTGGTAGAAGTCGCGGAGAACACTTGTTGCAAGAAATCCTAGTGAACGGAAAAAAACTTGAGCAGGAAGATTTGTTTCGCGGACTTCTAAAACAATTCGGTTGCGTCGTTGAGGGCTGAGTTTAGAGATTAATTTTGTCAGCATTGCTGTGCCGATTCCCAGTCGCCTGTGCGTGCGCGCGACAGCAAAGTTTAGAATGTGCACTTTTGTTCGGTGGAGTTCGTAAAGCATGTAGCCCACAACGCCACCACTTATTTCGGCAACCATACCAATACAGTTGCGTTGTCGTAAGCATCGGGTGAAATCAGTGTCAGCCCAAGGAAACTCAAATGATTCTTCCTCAATGCAGAGGATCTCAGCCATGTCTCGACGGATCATCCAGCGAATTTGCACCTGGTCGGTTGAGGAAAGCTGGTGGTCGTAGGTGGTTTTCACAGAATTTTCTCCGAAGATCTCTTTATCTCAACATATAGAAATAAGGCACGAATTACGTGTGTTTACACTGTTAACTTGCTTGTTCGCGAGTTTTGCTTTGGTGAGACGCTAGCAGGTCTC
This sequence comes from Planctomycetaceae bacterium, assembly GCA_030616935.1. Next base: position 2,017 of record JAUWWJ010000325.1, on the reverse strand, counting down.
GATGAGCCAACCAAGATGTTTCCTGCCCACGAAACTGCCTTGACCGCCTCGCAGGAAGTGCCTACTTTCCCCGGGTCTGCCAGCCTCCGTTCTGTGCTGGCTTCACCTCGGTTGTTGGATAGTTGCATGAACTGGTTGCACATGCTTTCGCAACGAATGCGAGGCCTCATGTATTGCAGATTTTTATGTTATGCCGTTCTTGGTGTGATGGTGCTTGGGTGCGCTGGCCCAGCTATTCGTAGCCAAAGCCCGGAGCTTGAGGCCTTGGTGGCGGTGGAGTCTGCAACACAACTTGTAGGCGACTATGCTTCGCCGTGGGGGCTTAATAGCCAGCGAGTTGAGCGGGCGGCACTTATTACTGGTTTGTCCGATACGGGAAGTGATCCGCCGCCTGATCCACGTCGGCAGATGCTCTTAGAGGACATGCAAGCAAGAGGAGTCGTCGATCCAAATCGCTTGCTCGCGTCTCGCTCAACGGCGCTTGCTTGGGTGAGTGGAACACTCCACCCGGGCATTCGTAAGGGCGACAGATTTGATGTCATTGTCGAAGTGCCAGGAAATCATGACACCACAAGTCTTTCTGGTGGTTGGCTTATGGAGGCCCGGCTGGTTGAGATGGCAGTTCTAGGGAATCGTATCCGTGACGGTCACACACTCGGGGTGGCAGAGGGACCATTGCTTGTCGATCCGGTTTCTACTGGAGGGGTCGATTCAGTTGCCACTCTTCGTGGTCGAGTACCTGGTGGTGGTGTTGCGTTGACTTCACGATCTATTGGTCTATCGATTCATCCGGAGCACCGGTCTGTCGGTTTGTCGAAACGGATTGGCGATTGTATCAATCAGAGATTTCATGCAATTATTCGTGGGGTGAAGCGTGGTGTTGCAACTCCAAAAACAGATCGCTTTATCGAACTCGAGGTTCCTGAGACGTATAGGAATAATTTAGGCCGCTACGTAAGTGTCGTTCGGTCGTTGGCGGTCGCTGAGCCGAGTGGCAATCGCCACGCAAGACTAGAGCTACTCTCGAGGCAGCTAGAAGACCCCGTCACTGCACCACGAGCTGCGTTAAGACTCGAAGCTATTGGGAAAGAAGCAATAGGTACTCTTCGTGAAGGGCTTGAATCAACTGATGCGGAAGTGCGTTTTGTCTCGGCTGAGGCACTTGCATATCTCGGAGAGTCACTTGCTGCCGAAAGACTCGCGGAGGCAGCTCGTGATCTCAGAAGCGCTCGCCCGAAAGCATTAGCTGCACTCGCAATCTTGGATGATGCCAATGGAATCGATGCACTTCGTTCTCTTCTGAGTAGTCGTAGCGCAGAAACTCGGTATGGTGCGTTCCGTGGACTTTCTATGATTGATGCCCGGTTGCCTGACATTCGTGGTGACATGCTCGGCGAAGCATGTCAGCTTCATGTTATTGATGTTTCCGGCGAACCTCTTATTCATGCGACCAGAGCGGCTCGGGCCGAGGTGGTGCTCTTTGGAGACTCACATCCTGTGAGTGACGGGCTTCGAGTTGAAGCAGGACCCTCAATTGTGGTTGTGGTGGAAGAAGATGGTGCGGTCGTGAATTGCTTTAGGCCAGATGAACCGGACCTCGTAAAGAAAGTCGACGCTCAGGTAGAAGATGTCCTGCATGCGATTGTTGAATGTGGAGGTGGGTATCCAGATGTTATTCAATTTTTGCAGCAGGCGACAGCAAAGCGAAAAATAGAAAGCCGCCTTGCGTTTGATGCAATTCCCACAGAGTTTGATGGACGGCTTAGCGTTCCAAGGGAAGTTGTAAATAGAAATCAGGATACAGAGAAAGAGGATGATCAAAGTAAGGGTGCTGATAGCAAGGACGAGGCAGGAAGTTACTGGCCTTCTTTGTTTGACACAGCCCTGTTGGAATCCGGCGCATGATAACACTGAAAGCCCTGGAGCTTTTCGGATTCAAGAGTTTTGCTGACCGAACGAGATTTGAGTTTCCGGAAGGCATTACCGTTGTTGTTGGTCCAAATGGCTCAGGAAAATC
>JAUWWJ010000517.1 GCA_030616935.1 Planctomycetaceae bacterium | reverse complement strand
GAATAGCCACCATACGTTCTCATGCCATGCTTTGACTCTGATGCACTTGCTGAACAATGCACAACACTGCACATTTGTGGCCCATTGCTTATTGTCGCATCAAGCAGAACCGTTAACGAACTTGCTCCTTCTTGGGAGACCGTATTGCGGACTTTGAATATCTCTTATCGAGTGTTTGTCTTTTCTGAAAACTCAATTCACGAACTTGATGAAATTCTTAAAGAGGTACGCGATTTTCATGCAACGGCTCTCGCCGTTATCGGCACACAAGATATTCTCAAGGTCGCAAGGCTGGCTGCTTCTCAATCAAATCTACAGTTGGTAAGCGTGCTGTACGAGCCTCATTAAAATCTGATCTTTTCATATTTTCATCAATCACTTCGGTATGTGATTCAAGAACGCACAGCATTGTATTGACTCGATCTCGAATACTCTCTGGTACAGCCTGGAGGGCCTCGTGAGAAATGAGCAGCTCATCAAAAATACATTTTTCGTCCAACGAATGAACTTGCAATCGAGTCTCCTTACCGTGCGTCAAACGAATTATACAATCCGCATCCTCTCTCAAAAGCACAACAGGCTCCGAAATTACATTCCAATTCGTCATGTCTGTTGAAGGGGCTGCACTCCTGCTTACTTGAAGTGATTGGATGTCACTTGTGCCATTCATGCGTTGGGATCGAATTTCTGCATTCCTCATCTCCGATTCATTGCGTTGCGATTCCGGTAGTTGCTTTTGATAATTTTGTGAAAACAGTATCGCTCTACGTTCTCCAGAACGAATAAATATGACTTTTGGAACCTTATTATTCGCACCTTGTCTTTGCCGCACGTATGATTCCAAGAGCAAAGAAAACTGTTCTGGTAGAAGGAGGTATTGTTCGTCGAATTGAACAAGTATGTCATGTGGCTTTAGGCCAATACGATCTGCTGCAGAATCTTTCTGGACACTATCCACCACAAGGCCTTCATTGTGGCTTAATATCAGCTGATGACGAACAACTTCTGGGACACGGGACAGTTCGGCTCCAAACTGCTTCAGTGATTTCTTTGAATCATTTGATCCTGCCAACTCACCAGGACGTTGGTGGTGTGAGCGAATTCCTTGAACAAATGCTTGTTCTTCTCCAAAAACTGGCCGACTTCCAACAACTCCAGATGCCAGGAAAGCTACTACGGTGCCTGCAAACAGCGCATAGAAGACAATTGCATGAATTTGGTCTACAGGCTTTTGACGCGAACTAAAAATCACACCTTACCCCACGACTTAAAAAGTTTATGAGCCATCTGATTCTTGGCTCTATGCATAAAGTGTTTGTGACGTTTTTTTCTGCATGGCACCAGACCTGTCGCCTCCAATAATCATGAAACGTCCAGATCTTTTAGTCTGGGCAATCTAAAGAAAACACGTCTACAGCGCAGAATCCGCTGGAGGCATTGCACAGGCAAATATGGATAAGCGTGACGCCTACTGAAGGTTTACGACATATATCGAGTAACACCAGACGATTCCTTTTTTCGTCACAGTCAATTTTTCTGCACGTGAAGTCACCGTTC
>JAUWWJ010000100.1 GCA_030616935.1 Planctomycetaceae bacterium | reverse complement strand
CTAAAGCCCACGCTGCCGTAGCGGAAAGTGGTGACTCCTCTGCAACCGTTTGTGTCAGAACCGGCTCAGCTTCTCTGTATTTCAACTTTCCAATCGCATATAAGATTGGACCGTGCAGCGATGAATCGCCATCGCCGTATAATTTCATCAGGACTTCTCCCGCACTCTGAGCGCCCTCACCAATGGCAGCCAGGGCAAACACCTCGTGGAGTTGCTCATCTAACTCACTCTCCGGCAGAGCCTCAATAAGTGCTTGCGTGGCACCTGCAGCATCCGGACCGATTTCAGTGATGGCAACACTCGCCCAGAACCGTCCTTGAGGAAGCTTGAGTCGCTCGACTAAAAATGGCACTGCCTCCGAGCCCATATCAGCAATACTTTGCAAGACAGGCAGTATGACAGCGGGATCCTGTGAAGCAAAAACTGTATCCACGACCGGCATGAGCTGCTCTGGAGATGGATCGAGCGTTCGAAGTGAACGCAAACATGCACGGCGGACACGGGCATCATTATGAACGAGTGTTCCCACAAGCTGTGTTACAGCATCGGCATACAGTTCTTTGTCCGCATCTGACAAGCTCTTGAGATCGTCGTCCTCTCGTATATGACCGATTGCTGCAGCTGCCTGCGTTGCAACGACTGGATCAGCATCTTGGAGTAGCGTGAGGAGCGTCGGAATAGTTGCAACTGCATCTTCACCAATGAGCCCAACTGAACGGGCGGCGTGCCACCGCACTCTCGGATCCGCATCTGCTGTAAGCTTGAGCAAGTCGGGTAAAGCTGATCGTCCTTGGCCTCGAAGCCGGCCGATTGAATCAATCACTTGAACGACAGCATCTGGATTTGTGGCGGCTGAAAGTTTCTCACGAAGCTCATTAATATTCAGTTCGCGAGCCTCTGGCTGTTCGGATACCGATGGACGGACAACCGGCCTGCTTTTCTCTTCCTCTGACAAAGCCGTCGCTTTCTGCGAGCCGTCTGGTTTTTGCTGAACCGCGGCCGATTCATTGGAGTTCTCACTCGGGCTCATGCTTCCTAAAGCACTACCAGCCTTTTGTTCCTCAGCAGCACCGCCTCCTTCAGCTGAATCAGTTCGGATAACAGAAGCAGTCCCTGAGTCTTGTTTGGGTTGAGAACAGCCGGAAATAAAACCGATCAAGACAACAAGAGCCCATAGAGAACCAAGAATCCGAAAAGAATTCATAATATTTTTCCGCTTTGCGTGGGTTTTTGTTTTTCCAAAGGCACTTCAACAGGCCCTTAATCCGGCAGCTAAAATCTCGGCCATGCGTCCTGGAGAAGGCTCACATCGCGATAATTCATCTTTCGAAGTATACTATTTTCAATAGATTTTCGCTGAAACTATAATTCTATGGTTTCAAAAACATTTGACTGGTTATCCGACGAGGTCTTTTTCCATGAAGTTTCGAACCTGGCTGCTGACGCTCTCATTTCCCACGGAACATCGGTTTTTATGTGCAATTCTTTGCTGGAGCTTTTTGGTGCTACCACTCACAGCACAGATGGGTGGCATGGGCAGGCGTGGTTGGGGTGGAGGCAATTTCGCATCGACTGCGCAGCAAGGAGCTGACTACGGAATGGCTTCCATGATGAGGGCTCAGGGCTATCAAAACTTACAAAACTCAGAGGCTGCCCAGAACTATCAGTCCGCGCAGTCCCAGCAAATCGACAACCGAAAGAAATGGACTGAAACCTATTTTGATATGCGGAAGACAAACCGAAAAGCTCGCGCTGATGAGGCACCCTCGCGCATTTCGCACGAAGATGCGATTCGTCTTGCCAAATCAGTCGCGCCTCCTCGCCTCAGTTCTACCCAACTTGATCCGGTGACCGGTCACATCCAATACCCTCTCGTTCTTCAGGACAGCATATTTACTCCTTATCGTTCGGAACTCGATTCACTTTTTGCTGGCCGTGCTTCATCTGGGAGTGGCCTTCAGTTCCAAGACTTCCAAGCCATTCGCAAGACCGTCAGCAAATTTATGGAGGTCCTCAAAGAGCACGTGAAGGACTATCCTTCGAGTGAATATGGCAAGGCACGAGTTTTTCTCAACAGTCTCTCAAACGAAATCAATTTTCCGGCTGGTTGAGAAGCATGCTGTTCTGGAATTACTTATCTTGATCAATATGTGGCAACTTCGCCTAAGCTTCCAAAGCCGGGCGGCTACGACCGACCTTGATAGTAGAAAATTTTAGTACTGCACACACCCCTCCTCTAAAGGCAGGTTTCCTCCATGAAAGCTCTCGTCACCGGTGGTACTGGTTTTGTTGGCCCACGTCTCTTACGACTTCTGAACAAACCAACCGTGCTCTCACGAAATCCAAAACGTGCGGCTGAAAAAATTGGTCATCTTGCAGGAGCTGTGATCGGTTGGAATCCGCTGGAAGGACCACCACCACCTGAGTCATTCGACGGTGTCGATTCTGTTTTTCATCTTGCTGGCGAGTCCGTTGCTGAGGGTCGTTGGACAACTGCGCAGAAAGCTCGAATCCGAGATAGCCGTGTCCTTGGAACAAAAAATCTTGTTGCCGGTATTTTGCAGAATAAAAATAATATCAAGACTCTCATCTCAAGCAGTGCGGTTGGCTATTATGGCGATCGAGGTGAAGAAGATGTAACTGAATCGTCTTCACCAGGAAATGATTTTCTCGCTGATGTCTGTATTGGCTGGGAACGAGAAGCAGATATTGCACGTGAACAAGGAATACGTGTGATCACGATGCGGACAGGCATCGTGCTTGGGGCTGGTGGTGGAGCACTAGCGAAAATGCTCACTCCATTTCGACTCGGCGCTGGTGGCCCTCTTGGCAATGGACGACAGTGGATGCCGTGGATACATGTTGCTGATCTTGCACGGCTTTATACCCACGCCAGCGAAACCTCCTCAATAAACGGACCAATGAATGCTGTTGCTCCCAATCCAGTGCGCAATAGTGAATTCACCAAAGCGCTTGCGGCACAACTGAAACACCCTGCTTTTATGCCTGCACCATACATTGGGCTACGTCTGGTTTTTGGTGAATTTGCCAAGGTACTTTTTGCCTCCCAAAAGATTCTGCCACAAGTTGCCCTTGAAACAGGATTTGCCTATCAATTCCCGTTCATAAAAGAGGCTTTGGAAGACATCCTGTCAGTCTGAGCCGCCCTGATCCGTGCTACTCTCTAACCGCCTGACTTCACGACCCGCAGAAGGGTTTGGACCCCCCCCGCTATCACTAAACCAACAAGGCCGCAAAGTACCGAAAGATAGCTCACACCCTCGCCAAATGAAAACTCCGCAACAGCGGCTAACAGACCAACACCGACGCCAACGATGAGGGATCGTACTACCGACTGAAGCACCGGTGTAGGAATCTTTGATTGCCCCTGCTCGAAACCACGTCCAGGCTGCTCCAAGACAACATCATCGTTGCTGTCTTTAAGAAGATCCCCTCCTGAGAGCACCCATTCATCATGCGAATTGGTTTCAGGCGACGAACTCATCCAATTTATAATTGTCTGCTGTGGATTCTGCGGAAGCCAGTTGCCAAGTGAATCGATCACCTCGTCCATAGACTGGTACCTATCTCCTGGCTCCTTCAAAAGCATTCCATAAAGCACATCGCAGAAGCCAGGACTGCTACGCTTCGCATTTTTTTGAATTTCACTTTTGCTGATCGACTTGGAATCAAGATGACGCCGCGCTTTATCTCCACGGTCTCCGCCGGGGTACGGTGGGTTTCCTGTCACTGTGTAGTAGAGCGTGCACCCAAGACTGTATACATCAGCCACCGGACCAACACTTCCTGCACTGGTTTTGTTCAACTGTTCTGGCGCAATATAGTCGATGGTCCCAACTACACCGCTAAACGAACTGGCCTCCCCATCCGCTTCCGACCGAGCAAGACCGAGATCAAGGAGTTTCACACAGCCATCAAAACCTACGAAGATATTCCCGGGCTTTACATCACGATGCACAATTTTATTTTTGTGCGCGTACCCTAAAGCTCGTGCGGCTTGCGAGATTATCGATGCAGCAACATCATCGGTCAGACATCCATGTTTTTTAACAAGACGATTAAGATCAAGGCCGTCAATAAACTCAGTCACCATATAGAATACATTGCCGTCAAACCCTGCATCAATCGCCCGCACTAAATTGACATGATCAAGGCGACCAAGCATACGAATCTCACGACGAAAAGCTTCCTCTGACTGCTCCGTCACCTTCTTCCGCGGCAAAACCTTGATTGCTACTTTTCGCCCCATAAGCTCATGCTCCGCAAGAAACACAAGCCCCATCCCTCCCTTTCCAATTTGTGAAAGAATTCGGTAATGACCTAACTGAAACTTCTTTCGCCCCATGAGAAGTTGAGACGCCTGGAAAGGGGTTAGAAGCCCCTGCTCAACAAGGCGGTCTGCTACGGCTTTCGCAATCGTTGCCTCATCAACTGATTCATTGTCAGGAAACGAACGTACAACACCTTCGGAATCGTCAAGTGCCTGTGACGTTATACCAAGCCCGCTAGCGAGTGATGCTTCACGAAAGGAGTCGAGTTCAGTAAATGTCGACCCAATAACGTTTGTGGCATCAGCCTCACTGAAATGCCCTTTGGCCACGAGTGAATTGAGCGTCGCACGAATGATTGCAGTTTCGTCAGAAGCAGCCATTCCAGGAGATGTTCGAACTGATGACTCTGCAGCGTTGAGTACTGATTTTTCTAGTAACCCTGAATCAATTACCGCTTGACGAAAGCGTTTAATCAGGGAAGGTTTTTGAGACATGATAATTTAAATAAAAATGAATAAATATAGTGATACATCTTGAGTATCACTTGAATATATTTGTTGCCAGACTCTACCAAAACACTCATCACGACTGAAGATTTTCCGTGAAATAGGACTCTTCGAAGGACTTGATCTATTAACTTCTCGCCAGAATCTCATAAAACATCGATAAAGAACACCTTGCATCGAAACAACACGGCATTGCCACTTAAAACAGAGCCGCGCAGCGTGACTTCCACAGCTTTGGTATCTCTGCTTCGACTGTCGTTTCGTTGCCAGTCTTTGGATGCTCAAACGTCAACTTCTGAGCATGGAGGGCTACGGCCATGCCGTCTCCGAAACTCAATGGAAGCCTACTGCCATACATACGGTCACCGACTATAGGACATCCCCGAAAAGCCAACTGAGCACGCAATTGATGTCGGCGGCCAGTTTTGGGCTGCAGTTCGACTAGCGAGACTTCTCCTGCCCGTTTGACTACCCGTGCAGAAGTTTCTGCAGAATCGCAGTCTGCCTCCTTTTGTCGCGATTCTCTCAGATGGCTACTCTTCTGTCCTGGACCATCGACAACAGCACGACGTGCCATATCGTCCCAATGAATACGATCCCGCCAAGTCACCCATTCGCCAAGAGCCGATGGAAATCGTCTCTCAACAATCGCAACATATTCTTTTTTGACAGTTCGGTGACGAAACTGCTCAGCTAACCTCGCCGTAGCGCTTTTATTTTTCCCAAAAACAACTACGCCCGACACGGGTTTGTCTAATCTGCTTACGACTCCAACAAAACACCCTGCCCCAAACCTGTCCACCAATTCAACATAGAGGCTATTCTCACCCCGCGGACTGTTGGCCGTTGCAAGACCAACAGGCTTGTCGAGAACGATGATTTCTGAATCATCAAAGAGAACCTTCATATGATTACCTTCGTCTATCGGTCAGTCATTCCACGAGCCACTTATTTATGACGCCACCTTTGCCACTTCGCCTGATCCTAGCAAGCCAATCTCGCCGTCGTCGAGAACTGGCGATTGCTGCAGGCTGGGACGTTTCCATTATCCCTCCACCTGAGCAGGCCGAAGCCTCGGCATTGCCGCACCAGCCAGGTGAAACGGTGAGGGATTTCGTAATTCGATTGGCCCACACCAAAGCCTCTGCTGTAGCAAAACACATTCCGCTACCCGAAGACCGCGTTATTCTGGCATGCGATACTGTTGGTGAAATCGAGGGTTCGATATTAGGAAAGCCAAGCGACGTTCATGATGCTCGACGGATGATAGAAACACTTTCAGGAAAAAAACACCTTGTTTTTACAGGCGTGAGTGTCTGGTTTCCGGGAGCTCCGAGCAAAAATAACATTATTGAGGGGCAGCATCGTTACACAACAATAGAAGGGTGTGCATCAAGTGAAGTTTTCATGGACTCACTCAACAAAAAAGAGATT
>JAUWWJ010000161.1 GCA_030616935.1 Planctomycetaceae bacterium | reverse complement strand
AGCACCAAATAGTGTAAACGTTCGGTCGAACGGAAATCCGTTGCCCGACTTCGGCCAGTGATCTCCGCTCGGGGTACTTACCCCGGGCGGAGTTTTTATTTGCTGGACTATGAAACGTCATGCCTTTTAGGCCATCGGAATACACTCGTTTAATTGTAACAACTACATCCCAGTTTCATTTCACAACAAGCCCCAATATAAGAGATGTCTCTCATTCCTCACGTGTTGAAAAATGTTTGGAACCATCGCCCACTTCCAGACAAAAAATCATTCTCGGTTCGGGGCACTCAGCAAGTACGATTCAGTTTTTCATACAGGGTGAAGTAAGGGTTGAAAACCCGCACAAATCAGACTGACCGTCCCGATAGGACCCGTTCGCCTCGACTTTTCAGAATACACCCATACTCTGGCTCAAAACGGAGTCGATCAGGCCACCAGAAAACTTCTTTCGATTGTCGCGTGCGTCCATTAGCCCTACAATACTTATCAGTCGGTCGAGCGATTTCTGGCGAGCAGCCTCGAATTCCAAGACCATGGCATAAACAATGTCCTTTCGCCAAACACTTTACAATGCTTGAACGTCGGCCACTTTTCCCAGGTGTCATTGAAATTAACCATCAAGCTGGATGGCGGATTGGATGCAGTGTCTATCTTCTCTTCGATGAAAATGAATGGATTCTTATAGACATTGGGTATGAAGAAAATGTCGATGAGATCGTTGAACTTATCCGTCAAATCGATTTCCCAATTTCTCAATGCCTTGGAATTATCGCCACCCATGCAGATGTTGACCACATTCAGGGACTCGCTAAAGCAAAAAGCCTTTTAAAAGCACCTGCTTTTGCCCATCCAAAGGCGGTGGACTCACTTGAACTGGGTGACCGGATCAAAACATTTGCTGAGATTTCAGCTCAAAATGTGCATCTGGAAATGCCCGTCGTAAAAATTGAAAAGCCTATTAGAGACGGTGATAGGATCAAAATTGGCAACCGAGAGTTGGAAGTATGGCATACACCTGGCCATACGGACAGCCAACTTGCGTTCCGCTTCGGTGATCTCCTTCTGTCAGGTGACAACATCTATAGAGATGGGTCTGTGGGAGCAATTGACGCTCATCACGGCAGCGATATTCCTTCGTTTATTTCATCGCTGGAGCGAATTGCCGCCAGTGACATTGAATGGCTTCTACCGAGCCATGGACCTGTTTTCCGAAAAAATGATGAGTTGCTCGAAAAAACAATTACCCGACTAAAGGGCTATCTCACTCTGGCTGACTTCGGAACCTGTGCCACCCACTGGCCGCTTATGGATGAGTGGGATAAGGAATTAGCCGAGGGACGCTTGCCTTCTGAGCGGACGCAGACAGCATAATTTCTTAAATTATGCCGAAAATACCACTTTTTCCGTGAAGTCTGATCGTCCTGCTTGCCGATAATTTTCCTGATGTGCGGAAGAACCGTTCGCGGACTTACCGAATCAGTACACGGGGGGGGAATAGAATGAAGTGGCATACGTATGCACTGGCACTAGTTGTTGCCAGCGCTTTTCTCTGGTATTCGTTACCTGCGAGCGCCCAACAACCACCAACAGCTGGCCAACAGGCTTATGGTTATCAGTGGGCAAACTCGTACAACACACACGACTGGAATCGTCTCTACCATTATCCGTATGTCTGGTATCCCCAGAATTATTATGCTGATGGATATATGAAAAGTGCCAATGATCTCTACCATCGCTATCCTCAGGAAATGCGAGTACCCGTTTACAATCGATCATGGCAAAATTACTATCCGAAATCTCGTCGGTACCATCAGGGCCATCATTTTCAACTCGACGTATTCTGATGCGGCGATACCTAAGAGTGAAATTACCTGAATCTACAGATGCCGTAACACAGCTTCTTATTGAGATTCACTTTGCATACGACTAGAGATTACATCCCGCCAGCACATCCAAAGAGGTGTTTCTGGAACGGGAGCATATGCAGCAACTCTCTGCTTTTTTTCTGGATCGTCATATTCAATAGACCATGCGTGTAAAGCAATTGGCTGATGCCGAGTGTTTTCAATGTCCTCCATTGATGCACTCCCATACAGTGCGTCATTAACTATTGGCATACCACGACAAGCCGCCTGAATCCTCAATTGGTGCATACGGCCTGTTTCTGGATGCAGCTTTAATACACAACGATTTTCACTAGATGCCAACACGAAACCTTTTGTTAAGGCTGGCTTTGCATGACTGTCATGTGTTTTCACAACTTCAACACGAGGCTCTCCGGAGACTTTACGTAGTGCGTCTTGCCATATAAAAGGGTCTTCGCTTGTTGACATCGCACCTGTTGGCTCAACGATCGCGATGTACGTTTTTTGGATTTGTCGACGTTCAAATTGGCGGGAAATCTGTCTGGCTGCTCTTGGGGTCAATGCTAAAAGCATGACACCAGAAACTGCACGATCAAGGCGATGTGGCACTCCGAGAAATCCTCCAGGATGACGAGTTTCTCCCGACGCGAGTGCTTCCTCAAACCGCCGATGAAATTTCTGCCGCCTCATTTCAGACTCAACAGATTCAATACCCCATGGCGCCTGTGTCGGAAGGCCTGCAGGCTTATTTACAGCCAAAACTCCATTCCTCTCGAATACTACCTCAATTTTATGGAGATCACTCATGTACGATATTTGTAGTTCGAGACATCGATTTATTGAACATATTTTGAACTGGCTCACTTTCGTAGGAAACTGAATGAAAAAGTGGTGGTATCTGATTTATTGAACTACCGCAGGCCCACAATAGACCATGATGACATTCTGAGAGATTATGACTACACGACCATCAATTGCTTTATGCTTTGCACTATTTTTTTATGTTCTGACCAATTCGCTCGAAGCAGAGCATATCCCTGCTCACGAATTTGACATAGCTGATGGTTTCGAAGCGACAGTATGGGCAACGACTCCACAGCTTTTTAATCCAACAAACTTCGACATTGATGCTGACGGACGTATCTGGGTAACTGAGGCGGTAAACTATCGTAACTTCCGGAACAATGGCCTCGGTCTTACAAATGAAGCTGGTGATCGAATTGTTGTCTTACAAGACACAAATGGTGATGGAAAAGCAGATGCATCTCACACATTTGTCAGAGATATTGATCTTGTTGCACCGCTAGGAATAGCCGTCTTGGGAAACCAGGTCATTGTCTCATGTGCACCAAACCTCTTGATTTATACCGATGTGGATGGCGACACCTATTTCGATAAGGATGTTGATACGAAGGAAGTCTTCCTGACTGGATTTAGTGGCCTTGACCATGACCATAGCCTACACAGCGTCACTGTCGGACCTGATGGTTATTGGTACTTTAATACTGGTAATGGAGGTCCGCATACGGTCACAGATAAATCTGGTTGGACACTTCGAGCTGGCAGTTCATACGCTGGCGGCAGCCCGCATCTCAAGGAAAATTTTCCGGGGCGAAAAAGTGATGATGGGCGGATATGGGTCGGTGGCGTTGCAATGCGAATACGACCCGATGGCACCGGTCTTGAACCAATTGGTCATAACTTTCGGAACGTATACGAGGAGAGCCTGTCCTCTTTTGGTGACGTCTTTCACGCTGACAACGATGACCCCCCTGCCTGCAGAACCACTTGGTTGATGGAATACGGCAACGCTGGATTCTCTTCCGCAGATGGCTCACGGAAATGGAAACTAGATCAACGACCAGGGCAGCCAACCAGAATTGCCGAGTGGCGTCAGGAAGATCCTGGCACAATTCCTGCCGGTGATGTGTACGGTTTTGGCGCACCAACTGGTGTTGTCTTTGGAGAGAATGGATGTTTCGAGAAGATATATCCGGATGGGCTTCTTCTGGTATGTGAGTCTGCACGAGGAGAAGTCTTTCAATACTCGCCAAAATCACAAGGAGCGGGGTTCGCCTTGCAGCGTTCTTTATTTATGAAACTACGTTCTGGCAGTACACATTCCGGTATGTTTAGGCCGTCTGATGTTGCTATCGGTCCGGATGGTGCCATCTACGTTAGTGACTGGTACGATCCTGGAGTGGGTGGACACAGAATGCAGGATTCCCAAGGAAGCGGGACTATCTACCGGGTGGCACCAAAAGATTTTATTCCAACTATTGATAAACTTGATCTTTCCACTGTTTCCGGGATGATTCGTGCATTAAAAAGTCCCGCTGTCCACGTTCGAGCTCTCGGGCTCCGTTCTCTTCAGGCCCTCGAAGAAGATGCATCGCCAGAGATAATCGCACTCTCACAATCCGACCAACCCTTTTTCGCTGCCCGTTCTGTGTGGCTTTTACCAAACTGTGGAAAGAAGGGTTTAAAACGACTCAATGAATTACTACATCATGAGGATCCACAGATACGTGTTACTGCATTTCGGTCCTTGCGTCGTGCCATATCTGAACCAAATGCCTCGAATGAAATTCATGACTTTTGGCTGCAAGCCCGAGAGCAAGCATGCAGTGATTCTGCTCCTTCTGTTCGCCGAGAGGTCGCAATATCTCTTCGTGACGAACCTTTTGAAACGTGTCGTGAACTACTGAAGAAGCTTGCCGATGGTTTTGATGGTTGGGACCGATGGTATTTGGAAGCCTTGGGAACAGCATGTGAAGGAAAAGAAAAAGAAGCATATGAGCTTCTTGTGAGTCATTCGGCAGATCCGCTTGCATGGGATCACCGTCTCTCGGGAATAGCGTGGCGACTGCACCCCGATGTTGCAGTTGGTTCACTCAAAACACGAGCAATGACTAAAACATTACCACTCGGCGATCGAAAAAAAATGATAGATGCCATTGCCTTCAATTCAAGCTTTCAAGCAGCCTCAGCAATGCTGGATATTGCCAAAAATGGACCAAAGGACATCCGTGGATACGCCGCTTGGTGGGGACAGCATCGCGTGCAAAATGATTGGAAAGACATACGGCTAAGCGAGATATTTCCAAAACCACCACAGATTAAAAAGATTGAGCAAAGCACGAGGCTCGACACATCTTTTCTTCCGCCGGGGCAACCTGTCTATACAAGTAACGGGAAAGCAACAATAAATATTGATATCCGTGGTGCAAAACGTCTTTATCTCGTCGTTGACTCGACCCACAACAAGCCAGAGTCT
>JAUWWJ010000452.1 GCA_030616935.1 Planctomycetaceae bacterium | reverse complement strand
GTCGCTTGCTGCCCCCATGACACGATACCAACACCAGGTAATGAGGATGCAACGTATCCATCAAAGACGTAGACGCTTTCAGTTGTTGCAAATACTTTAATGGCACCCTTCGTAAAAACTCCTATTGTTGCAGCTGGTTGCAACTCTTCACCCGAGACATCAAGTGCCGTGGTGGTCGTAAGCTGTTGATAGTCACCCGCTTGAGGCACATCGATTTTTTGTGGCCCGATAAGACCCCTTACATTAAGTGGATTGCCACTCGCATCAGTTTCATAAATCTGAGGAGTCATGGAATCGAGTAACCGCTGCCGCACCCTGACTGCGTACGAATCAGCGGTTTCATACGTTGCAGATGACTTTGGTGGATCAACAACAGGAAACCATGGCAGACGAAAATCAGGTGGTGAAAGCATACGATGGGTTTGGTTTTCATGGGGACTGGTTGGCCCAACTACTCCACCGTTTCCTGAATCACTTGAAACGACTTCAGGATAAGGAGCATCAATTCGATGATTCAGCACGAGTCGCAAATGCCCATTGACCATCCGTGAGCTTACAAGTGACCCATCGATTGTGAGTCGGTTCATAACTGATACATCTGCAGGATCACTCACATCAAGAATCGCAATTGCCGTCTGTGGTCGACCAAGAATGGGCGGCCATATCTCACGTCTACTATCAGATGACCGCGTAGGTGACAGGTCGGCATGCTGCCTCGAAATATCGTCAGCCTATTGCCGTACAGATACATCCCAGCAGTCTGGCCCATTGTCTCGACAGAAAACTGATCAAGCAGTTGAGTGTTCGACTCAGAAAACCCTCGAACGATTGAAAGCCGACCATCCGCGAGAGCGTAGAGCGTGTTATTATCTACCTCAACAAAATCGGCCTCATCAACTCCTTGAATCTGAGTATTGGTCGCAGAGGATGCCACTTCATTGAATGAGGCCTCACTTGGGACAGCGGGGGCTCCCATCTCACGCACAATCGTAATATCCCCAATCTCCGGCAGCCAAATATTCGGAAATGCAGGCTTACCAAATACATGCTGCCATTGCTGCACAGCCTGCTCAACAAGCCAATTGGCGTACGCATCAACAGATGCAAATGTTTCACTGCGGGAACCAATCTCTAATGCCAGATCAGTCGCTCCAATTTCAAAATCGACCGGTATCGACTCCTGATGAAGCGAGTTGCTCCCTGTCAGCATCTTCCTCATTTCAAGTTTTTCCGGAGAGCTAACACATCCAGAATAGTTACCTGAAGGATCCGGTCGACGCCGGAGAAATGAAGAATGTTTTGTACGAAAGCGGAAGATGGGCATGCTGTTTCCTAGAAATTAGTACCGATGTGTAAGAGGGTTCCTTCATGTAGAGATGTGAGCTACTCGCTGCCTCTACAATTTCCACTCATGGATGCCCCTGAACCCTTACAAAAATACTCCTTTTTAAATAGTGATGTGATACGTGATCAATCGGTCAAGGCGATGCAAAAATTTGATATGAAAACTTGAACATTCCTAAGAACACATTTTATCTTTGTATCGGTGCTGGTGTTGTTGCCATCTTGAGTTGTGCTTGAGACGCCACAACATATGGTCGTTTGTACTCTGGCATATAACCCTTTGCTCCACGAACTGTAACTTGCTGGCCAACCATTGGAGCTAAATTGACACTGGTTGATGGAGTCACAAATACAAGAACATTGTTATTGACATCAACAATAGCCCACCGAGGTGCATCGGGCCTTCGTGAAACGACCGTGGCCAGTCGACCATTGGTTTCAACATAGTCAGGAGGTGTCCAGGTATTCTGGCCATCTGCTGGCTTTCCACCGGGCATGACACCCGGGCGAATAGGTCGGCTTCCAATACCCCCAAGACTCGACCACAGTGAACCAATGCGCAGTGGCGACGGTTCAACTTTATCACGAGCAGCAAGGGCGAGATGTCTTCCTTGAATCGTCTCGAATCGAGCCAGCCTGGCGTCAATTGCCTCAGCGCGAAGTCGCTCTGTGCCGGTCGAAGCACGAGCCGAAGCTATTCGCAAACGGTCTCGCAAGGTTTCCAGATCCCAATTTTGAGAAGGCCCCGTAACTGTGAGTGAAAGCGCCAAATCAATATCGGAGAGTTCATCTGCTGGCGCCATCTGTGGTCCAGCTTGAGGTGTTGCCGCAGGCTCTGGTGGATTCATGTTAAACAAACCACTCCCAACAGGCATCCAATCAGCTAGAAGGCGGTGTGCTCCCGAGATGCCAGGAAGCTGTCCCGGTTCTTCACGTACG
>JAUWWJ010000178.1 GCA_030616935.1 Planctomycetaceae bacterium | reverse complement strand
TAGTCCACAGCTTGGGCGATTGAGTCAGCATATTTCCCTTGTGTAGGCGTAGAGCCTTCGAGAAGCAGAGCTGTTCCGGCAAGGGCCGTCATCGCCGTAGGGTACCGGCCTTCATTGGCTGTCCAGTTGCCTCGTCGCGACTGATTCGCCACGAGCCAATCAAGACCGCCCGATACAGCCTCGTTTGTATTGATTGACGCCGCGTCTGCGCGATGGTATTGCCAGAAGAAGTCTGGTTGAGCAAAGACAGCAAGAAGTGAAATGACGATTGTGAATGGTACAAACCTCTGGTTGGCACGTCGCCCTAATCCTCTAGGTAGGTTTTCATTCATTAATGCAGGTCTCTCGTGATGGCAGAATTCAGGTATTGCTGTGGTGTTTGGGATATCGTTTCGGTGGACGCAATTTATTCGCCAATTATCGCCCGTTCAATCCAGTGTTTCACTTCACTTAGAATGTCCGTGTAGACCAGCGGCTCTTCTTCCGCGCGAAATGGTTGAGTGTTTTCGCTCGGTAATCCCGTAAAGTGAAGCATGATCTTTGGGATATTTCCACCCATCTGTCGTCTACTTAAGATTCTCATTTCAACGGTCGAATTCACGGCATCGCCACGTACGCTCAGTTCTGCAGTGCTTGTGTTCTGATCGGGATCCATTCGAAGTTTGTCGTCAATGTGGAGTAACGAACCAGTTCGTTTATCGAGGCACAGCAGGCTTAGGCGATAGCGTCCTCGGTAGTTTCCTCCCTGACCGGTAGACGTATTTGCCATACGCAGACGGCGACCAAATATGAGAGTCGGTAGGCCCGTTGGTTGTGGAGTTTGAACAATGTGCCGTTGGACTGAAGCAGGTTGAGACCACATCATGTCACCGGTCAGTTGGCTGATGGACCAAATTGTTGATGATTCGGCTTTCAGTTGTCCCGGGCCAGTTCCAAAACGGTTTATTGCGTCAATTCCGTTAAACCGTTTTTCATCCTGTCTGGTTTCCTTTCGGATCGCGAACAGAATATATCTATCCTGCCAAGCGAGGCAGCGGAGTTGCTGAAACCCGGTCGGCATTTCTTGCAGGGTTGTCGTGAATTTTGTTCTTCCGGCTGCAAGGTCGATGGCAGTTAAATTGCCGTCTTGGGTTATCACGAAAAAGATATCACCATCAACAATGAGCCCTCGGGCCGAGGGAGGGCATTTACAAACGATATGTTGGCTGTTGTCACGTACATCAAGTACCGCTAACTGCATGTTCTCAATTGTGCCAGGATCAGTTGGGTTCACAACAAGAAGATGCTTGCCAGAAGCGCTGAGTCGGTTCTGTCGGGGGGGGAGGTCATGGCAGGAAATGAGGTGGCCATCTGTCATTGAGAGAATCTGTGATTTTTTGCCGTCGCGTCCTGTAATGCAGAGCACTTCGGAGTCACCAAATACTTCTGATCCTACCGGGATGTTTCTTCGTCTCCACAGAATCTCACCAGTTCGAATATGGCGTAGCTCAAGCGTGGTGCCAGAGATTACGGGGACGCCTGTGCGTTGTGGGTTGCCAATGCGAAACGTCGGTATCCTCTGGATTTGGTGATTACTTAATTCGACTGCAACTTTTGATTGAAGCGGTAATGGCCCGAGAGGTCGCAGAAGTCGTTCGAGTGAGGTGCTAGGGGTCTGATTCGAGAAGTTTTGTCTTGGATGAATAATGCGGTCGTCAGTTGTTGCCCAGAGAAGTCGGTGTTCACCATCAGCTGGTTCGCAAATTTCAAAAGCTGTAAGAGAGTGGTTGGTTTGCAGGAGAAGAATACGGCTTATGAGGAAAGCGGAGTGCGAACGGAGACGAAAATAATTCGTAAGATGTGGATGCTTTGCTCCCTCTAGATCAATCGATATAGCATCTCCAATCGGTGCACCAAATTGGTCACGAAGGATAATACTTTGTCCGGTATGTTCCAGAGTTGCATGAGGAAAGCCAGAATTCTTGGAATGAATGAGCCTGATTTGTGTTGATTTATTCAGGACGTCCCCTACCTCCGCTGCTTCTTGGCTTTGCGTGACATCAACCTGCCCGAGTGGCCATGTATCGCGCACGAAGCTTTTAGTGGCATCAATTTTTCTGGATGTATTTCGTGAAAGCTTTTGCTGATCGATGTTGTCTGAGGCAAGAAGTTGAAGCTGAAGGAGTATGTTTTGTCGGGCTATGCCCGTTAGGTCGGAGAGTTCCTCTTGCAGTGTTTTTCGAAGACTATTTGTAGCCGTGGCTTCTAACTTACGGTTGGCGAATCGATCTATAAAAACATCGAGCGCAACGTGTCGAGCTGAAGGGTTTGGGATAGATGCAACTTTTTGAAACTCATTTTTTTCATCCTGGTCAATTATCTGCTGTATTTTTTCAGATGATGGAGTTTCAATGATTTGGTTCAGCTTTCTTTGGAACCAGCGGCTTGATGCGATCCAGAGCGACGTATCTACGGGGTCGCGTATTAACGCCTCGTCATCTGGTGATGGTGAAGATGTCGATGATCCAAGGCAGTCTTGGCAGACCTCCCAAGCTCTCATGGGTTTGTGTGCTTGAAGAAAACCTTCTGCGGCAAGCTGACGAATGGTTTGAGCCGTCTGTTGAGATGGGGCGATTTTAACACCCTCAGGCCAGAAGTCGGCAGCAGCTGAAAAGTCATTTTTCAAAGCAAACTGAATCGCTTGGCTCAATGCAGAAGCTGAAGGTCGTGGTCCCTCACTGCCGTGAATGCGTCGGATATCTTCCAGGCCTTCAGTTGTATTGCCTTCGTCAAGCCTGAGCTCCCCTCGCCAGTTGACAGCCCATGGATTATTCGGGTTTTCCTGCAGAGCGGTTTCAATACTGCGTTCAAGATCAGCAGTTTGGTGGTACACGTCAAGAGAATCCAATCCTTGGGAAATCACTTCACCACGGTATGAGATAAGGTTGCCGGGAAGAGCGGAGCCTCGGCCAAGAGATGTCCCCACTACCTTGCCATTCGACGTATCAATTTCAGCGACTGCTGGAGTATCGATTGGGACATAGAGACGGTCTCCAGAAAGAATCCCTCGGCCACAAACCAATTCATCATTTAGTCCGATCGTTTGTTTCCAGGCGATCTTTCCGTCGTCGAGCGAGACTGCTGCTGCGGTCTTTTGCCCCAGCAGGATGACCATGCGATTTGTGATCCCAGCGACCGTGATAAAATCAGTCCGTGGAGATCGCCACAGTAGTTTGCCAGTGCGGACATTGACGCAATGAAGAAATTCTGAACCAGCTGGCGTGAGCAGTACTCTGTCCCCGGCGATGATGGGGTGGGTATCGACCCACTTGCCCCCGTCAGTGTTCCCCTCTGCCGAAGATTTCATTTGCATGCCAGCCATGTTGCCTGCCAAAACCTGAAATCTCAACTGAATACCATTTGCTAATCGTCGTACATCGTCTGGTTTTGGAATAGTAAATCGATATGCCCAGAGAAGTGTGCGAGCCGCCAGATCAACTGCGATTACCGCACCAGCGCCGGTTGGACATACGAGGATGCCTTCAGCGAAGGTGGGTGAGAGCCCAAGCTGTTTCCGATCATCTCGGTTGTTGATGTCGTATTCGACGTCAACCTCGGCGAGTGGCTGTGACCAGATTGTTTCCCCAATTGCTGAAGACAATACGTCGAGTCGTATTTGCTGTCGTTCTTCGACAAGAACAAAGAGCTCATTGCCGAGTGGTAAAGGGCTTCCCAAAAACCAGCGTGAGCCTGGTTCCTCTTTTAGTACTTCCTTGTTAGCTCGTGGAAGTTGCCAGCGAAGCTGCCCGTTCTGTGAAATGTCGTAAGCGACAAGGCGGTTGCTGTCCTCAGTAGTGCGTAGGCCGCCAGGTTGTCGGAGTCGTTGTCGAGAAATTGGTGAGGGGGATCGCTCAACAGCAAAAACAAGTTCTCCATCACTTGAGAGAGTTGAAGCGGTTGTGTCATAAAATAAGGCGTCGAGTGGATGTGTGCCTCGTTCTTCGAACTCCTGCTGGGCGCGGTCCGTTATGGCCGATGTCGCTAACTTCCCCTCTATCCATAATCGTTTCCCTGACTCGAAGTCGATGGCCATGACGCCCGCACGTGATTGAACAAGCAGCGAATCACCAACAGCCAGAGGTGTTCCGGATGGAAGAACTGGAGATCCTTGCTCGGCAAGAAGCTCTCTTCTTTTTTCGAGGAGTTGTTTCTCTTGTGGATGAAGCGTGAGCGGGACGCGAAACCGTGGTACCAGAAGTGGTCGGTCGCAGGGACGGACGGAATTGCGGTCAGATGTGCCTCGACTCATTTCCCAGTTTTCGGCTGCAAGGGTTGTTTGAGACCCTGGGCCAGAAGTCGCTATCTTCAATTTGTTTATGAGGAGCTGGTCACGCAAGAGGTTCTTTTCAGGAACAGGCTCTCCACCGAGTCGGGTCGGTGCATCAACATCATCAAGTAACTCCCTTGCTTTTATTTTTTTGCTTGGATCGATTGCAATGCTTGTTGCAGCCTGCATGAGCCTGAGAGTTGGTAACATGTTGTCTGGGAGATTGGTCATGGGGCTGGAAGCGATTCGCTCAAGCCATGCTTCCGCTGCGAGTGGTTGCCCAGACTCAAGGAGGCGTGCTGCAGTCAGAATTGCCGCGCGGTGCCCAGCTTGCGTATGGAACCATCTGCGGGCAACGGCAATGATCCCCTCGTTATCATTTTTATTAAGAGCCGCCTGAAGGGCGCGATCTGCACGGGTTCGAAACTGAAGTTGATATGCCTCAGCTCCTGCTTCGGGAAGCTCACCGATAATCTCTGCCACAAGTGCTTTCATGCTGCGGCAGGTCTGGTCGTTCCCGTTGCCAGCCTCCAAGAAAACATCCTGTTCGACTGTCAGCATTTCATCGAGTAATGCCGTAGCATCGGCCATCCGGCCTCCGGTTATCAGTCGTTGGGCCTGATCGAACTGTCGTTCACGAAGTC
>JAUWWJ010000050.1 GCA_030616935.1 Planctomycetaceae bacterium | reverse complement strand
GGCATACGCATCCTCAACAGTTGCCCATTGCCAGAGTGTGGTCACCATATCAATAGGACGAGGTGTCTCTGCATGTCCTCGGCTGCGTGCAGTGAATACAAGAAGCGATAATGCAATAACCGCTGCTGCCGCTATACCGACAACAGCCGGCAGATGTGCTCGAGCACCAAGCCTCCGCCCACCAATAACAGTGGCAATAGCTGCAATAAGGGGCAGTAATGGAATGAGTACAAGAAGGAAAGACGGGGTCATATCGACAAATTTGTAGGAGAATAATAGATATCAAACATGTTCACGCTGCATCCCATCTTGCTCATCAGTGTGAGGTGATCGGCCCGCTGGGGTGAGGCGAGGAAAACTGGGCATCGAAGTATCAAGCGATGGGATTTCATGGTCGATGCTACGGTCAAGTGTGGCTTCTCGAAGAGTCTGCCATGCTGAAGAATCAAGACGGCCAGTTCGAGTGAAAGCCTGCAGAACAAAAACAAGAGCAATGGCCGCTTCACATGCTGCTACCGAGAGTACAAAGATGACCAGAACATGACCGCCAAAGTCACCGTGATAGCGACTCCAGGCAACAAGGGTTACTGAAATGCCTTGAAGCATTAACTCAGCAGAAAGAAACATGACAATCAGGTTTCGCCTTGAAAGGATGCCGACAAGGCCAAGGCTCAAGAGAATTGCTCCAACAACCAATCCATTTTGAAGGAGTGCAAGCGAAGTTCCAAGCAATACAAGTGTTGTCATGATTGGTTCCCTTCTTGCAAAGACGAAGTTTCTACGTGGCTGCCCTCGAGGCCATTTGAAACAATGGCAATGGCTCCAATGAGCGCGACGAGCAAAAGAATGCCTACAGCCTCAACAGCGACGAGGTGGTGGCCGAAAAGCTCACCACCAAGCCGGGCCACCTGGTCAGACGCCAAAAGGTCCACGCTTTCAGTCGGTGTTTTCTCGACAGTTGTTGCGCCGAGTGCAGCTGCCTTGGATGGAGGGCGGCAGCAGAGAGGCTCTTCGGCAGATAGCCGACCAATTGAAAGTGATAAAAGACCAAGCAGTACAGCTCCTGCGACTGCAGAAAGCATTGGCTCATTGGTTATGCGATCTGATGTGGTGACACCAGATGGCTGAGCCAGCATCAGAACAAAAAGAAACATCACTAAAATGGCACCTGCGTAGACAACAATTGTTGCAACACCGAGAAACTGGGCACCTAAAACAAGCAGCACACCTGATACACCAGCCAAGCAAAGAGCAAACCAGATCGCTGCGTAGACAGGAGAGCGACAAGTTATCGTTGCAGCCGCACTCACAACAGCAACAAGTGAAACTATCAGGAAGACAGCTTCTTCCCCAAGGTTCCCCAGACGTTGTCCAGTGGCAATAAAGAGACCAAGTGTAATCAATCCGATGAGCCAACCTACTCGTCGTGAGGTCTTGCCGTGCCGGCCAGATTTAGGAAGAAGGAGGTAAAGACTTGCCGCAAGGCATGTTACCGCCACAGCAAGCAAGATGCCCGGAGAAAGAAACTCGAGGGTGCCCGTTCCAGCAAATAACCTAACGAAAGGGGTCACAGTGTTCCCCCCAAGTCAGCTGATTTCATTGGCTCAGCATCCTTTGTCATATCGTAGACACTCAGAAGCTTCTCTTTGTCAAAAATCATCTCTTCTCGACTCTTTCCTGTGAGGTCAAGAAGGCTCGTGAGCTCAATAGCGTCAACAGGACACGCCTCTTCGCACATGCCACAAAAAATGCAGCGGAGTTCATCAATCTGGAAACTCTCTGGATATTTTTCTCTATCTTCCCAGGGGCTTTCAGTGGCGACGATATCGATACAGTGAGCAGGGCATGCTGTCGCACACAGGAAACAAGCAACGCACTTCACACGATCATTCTCATCGCGGTTGAGCCGGTGCACGCCTCGGTAGATGAGCGGGTTTCCAACAGCAGGACGTTGTTCAGGGAAGTTGACAGTATTCTTTTTGCTCACGAGATGACGGCCTGTAGTTGCAAGACCTTGAACAAGAAGCGGAATATAAAGTCGCTCTGCCAGGCCAAGTGGCTTGTCATCAATCCATGTTATTCCGGGATCAGATGGTTTCATGCTAGGCCTCCACTAATTTAGAAGACGGTTTATTCATCGGACCATCTTGTTTCAGATGTTGCTCTTGATCAAAAGGATCGCGGGTGCGAATTGGTCGATTGTCCGCGGCGGAAGGTGTAAGTAAGCCAGCGCAAATCAATCCTCCAAAAAAGATAATCCACGGCACCCCAACGGCAACGCCAGTTGTCAGACTATTTCCAAGAGTCGACTGCAGTGCAGACCGAAATTCCTCAATGGTTGCAACAACAACAAAATTCAGGAGCCCGAGAGGCAACATGACTTTCCATGCGAGATTCATCAATTGATCAAATCGAAATCGGGGCCAGCTCCAGCGGACCATCATGAAAAAGAGAATCACAGCAAAGATTTTGGCTGACAGTATGCCAAATCTTAAAAAAGCACCAACCCATGTGACTTCTTGAGTACTTCCCGTGATTCCCCAGAAGTGCCATCCACCCAAAAACATGATCACGATGAGGAAGGCAGCCGTGACCATATGCAGGAATTCGGAGACAAGAAAAAGGAGGAGTTTAATTCCGGCGTACTCGGTGTGATAACCACCGACTAATTCCTGCTCAGCTTCAGGAAGGTCAAAAGGCAGGCGGGCAGCCTCAGCAAAACTCGCAATGAGGAAAACTACAAATCCCAGCGGTTGAGTAAAGGCATACCAGAGACCAGTTTCTGCCTGTTTGTTCATGATGATGTCGAGCTGCAAAGAGCCGGCCGCGAGAACAACACCAAGCAGGCCCAGCCCGAGCGGGATTTCATAAGCAACCAGTTGAGCGCTACTTCGTAACCCACCAAGAAAACCATATTTATTATTGCTGGCCCAACCTCCGAGAAGAACACCGTATACGGCAATACTCGAGAGCGCGAAAACCCAGAGAACACCAACGTCAAGTCCAGGTGCCACGAGAAATGGTACGGGATCCGGAAGCCCAGGAATGTTGAGTGGTGGGAGTACACTTCCGAAAGGGATAGCGGCAAAGATAGCCAATGATGCAGTGAGCAGTGCCAAGGGTGCTGCATTATAAAGCACTTTATCAACATGCCGCGGAGTGAAGTCCTCCTTGAAAATGATTTTGAGGCCATCTGCAAGTGGCTGCCCTAATCCAAACAGACGAATTTTTGTCAGCGGAATACCGACACGATTTGGTCCACGGCGATCCTGAACCCAAGCAGCTATCCATCTCTCAACGAGAACCAAATAAGCCGCTGCTGTCATGAGCCCGCCGACAAGCAGCCCAATCTTGACGAGTGCAGCGATTGTTTCAGGTGATGGAAGGAGAGCGGTCATTGAATGTTTGGTTCGAAGGGAGTGGTGCGAAGCGTTGTGTTGTTATTGGCTTAGGTAACTGCCACCTGCTGCAACCTCAGGTCGAGGCCAATGGATGGCACATCACCCGATAAGACAGCGAAGCTGGCAGAACTTTCAGCAATTTGTTTTCGAATGCTCTCGGGATCATATAAGCCTCCTCGTCCTAGGAGATTCCAAAAGAATCGGCCCTCTGGCCAGACACCGGCAGGAGGGCGAATTGCTTGTTCGAAGGTCTGCGCGCGATGACCGCAGTTGACCCACGTGCCGCTTCGCTCAGCAAATCCGACCGCAGGCAGGCACCACGTAGCTCGGTTAGAGAGTGGAGATTCAAATAAGTCTTGAACAACAAGGCAGTTGAGCTCTTCAAAGGTTGCCGCCGTTGCTTCATCACACCAGGATCCCTCGGGTGTTGTGTACCCAGCTGTTACCCACGCCGATTGAATTGTTTTTGTTCGCACCTGTTCAAGGAAGTCGTTCCACCCTGGAACCGCGCCGCCCTCAGAAACAGCCCCGAACATACTGAGAACCATTTCAACGCCAATGCGGTTTGGAGCCTTCTCACCGCGAATTGTAAACCCGCCGGGGAAGGATTCATCAGCACCAGTTGATGGCGCATGACCAACTGCAAGATACGCGTCTGGATCAATTGTCCTCGCAACCGAACACAGCATCCAAGCTTCTTCAAGGGTAAGCATTGGTGAAACAGCAACACCCAGTCGCCCTGCATCAGTCAGGTCTGTAGGCAGGCGGCGTAAAACGTCTGCCCATTCGATAGCCTGATAGTCTTCATTATTCCGGTACCGTACCGCGATGATTCGTTTTGCATTATGCAGATGATGCCATCCGTAACGTCCCTCGTCACACATCCACCACTTGTTTACATGCAAGTTTTCACGTGGTTTGAGTCGGTATACCTTGTCTTGGTTGTGCTCGGTCACTATTGAACATCCTGCTGCACAGCCACCACACACATTTTCCGTTTTCTTCAAAAACCAGACTCTCTGCTGATACAAAAAGTCTTTATCTCCTAGAGCACCAACTGGGCATAGGTCGACAACATTTCCAGCCAATTTATTATCAAGCGGAAATCCAGGGAACGTATCAATTTCTTCTTTCGCACCACGGGCAGAGACCATGAGTTCTGCTGTACCGGAGACCTCTCGTGTGAACCGAACGCAACGTGTGCACATGATGCAGCGATCAACAAAAAGAGTAACGGTTGGCCCAACATCTCGACGGCGGCTACTAAAGGCATGAATGTCGGCCCGCCGTTCGCTCTGTCCGTGCTCAAAGTGGTAGTCCTGCAGCAGGCATTCGCCTGCCTTGTCACAGATTGGACAGTCAATCGGGTGATCAATAAGCAGTGCTTCCTCAACACGGGCACGACTTTCCTGAACAGCCTCACTGTCAGTAACAATGACAGTTCCATCTTTGACCGGCGTTTGGCACCCTGGAACAAGTTTGGGAATCATTGAAACTTCATCAGTTTCAGCATTCCGAGTACCAGCCTGAATGAGACACATGCGGCAGCTCGCTACAACAGAAAGTCCCGGGTGCCAGCAATAATGAGGAATCTCGACACCCGCCCGGCGGGCGGCTTCAATACAGTTGAGCCGTTCGTCGGCTCCTATCTCGATTTCCTGATCGTCAACAATGACTGTGGGCATGATGGAAAGTAGTAAGCAGTGAAAATGAGTTAGTGAGTAGTAACAATTGGCAAGGCAGGAACAGGATCAGTTTCCATGTAGCCGGTTGGATTCGTCTGTTTGATGTAATCTTCAAATTCATCACGAAATTTCGCAATGGAGTTCTTGATTGGCCAGGCGGCTCCGTCAGCAAGGCCGCAAATTGTTGACCCGGGCATCATGCCCATCGTGTCACCAATTTCTGCGAGGAGATCGAGATCTCGCAATCTACCCTTTCCGGCTCGAATACGCTCGAGCATTCGGAGCGACCAACTTGTACCCTCCCGGCATGGCGTGCACTGACCGCAGGACTCGTGTGCGAAAAAACGGCATGAATTATGCAGGAAATCAACAATGCTGACGGTCTCGTCGACGACAACAACAGCAGCCGTTCCAAGACCGAGACAGCCAACCGTTCCCGGTCCAGCAAAATCGAGCGGAGTGTCCAGTTCATCTTCAGTCATCAGCCCCATGGAGATACCTCCCGGAATGACTGCTTTTGCCTGCCGCCCTTTCCAGACACCACCACCGAAACGATCAATTAATTCGCGTGCAGTAATTCCAAGAGGTGCTTCGTAACACCCTGGTTTTTCAACATGACCAGACAGGCAATAGAGTTTTGGGCCATAACTCCCTGGATCTCTTGGATTGTTCGGATCAGCAGGGATTCCAATTGAACGGAACCAATCAACACCTCGCCGTGCGATTTGTGCCACACATGCCATTGTCTCGATGTTATTCACAACCGTTGGCTTGCGGAACACTCCTTCGATGGCAGGGAAAGGCGGTTTTATGCGAGGCCATGCTCGCTTGCCTTCAAGACTTTCAATGAGCCCGGTTTCTTCACCGCAGATATATGCAGCAGCACCACGATGGAGATATATGTTGAGCGAGAACCCACTGCCTTTAATGTTCTCTCCGAGAAACCCCGCTGCATATGCTTCATCAATTGCTTTTTGGAGTATGTCCCAGCTTTTTGGGTATTCATAACGAAGATAGATATATGCTGTACTGGCTCGCGTCGCATATGCCGATATGATCGTGCCCTCAAGAACCTGGTGAGGGTCGTCTTCCATGAGAATTCTGTTGTTGAATGTGCCGGGCTCACTCTCGTCCGCGTTGACGCACAAATAGACTGGCCCAGGATGATCTTTGGGAAGGAACGTCCACTTCAAGCCAGTCATAAATCCCGCACCGCCACGCCCACGAAGGCCAGATGATTTCACCATTTCCACAACTTCAGGCGGCTGTTTTTCGGAAAGCAACTTTTCAAGTGGGGCGTATCCACCGCGGCTTTGATAGCTTTCAATTGTATGGCCATCATCAATGCCAGCGGCTTCGAGGAGCACAGGCTCAAATGTATCAAAGGAGTTCATCCGTTTTCCTCCCAACCGATTTTAGGAATGCGTCTGCTTTTTCCGGTGTTAAATCTTTATGCAAATCATTTCCAGCAAGCATGCACGGCGCAAAGTCACAGGCGCCGAGGCATTCGGCGGGTTCAATGGTGATAGTGCCGTCGGCAGTTGTTTCGCCGGGCTTGATTCCTGCTTTTTCACAAAGGTGGTCAAGTACCTGCTCACCACCACGAAGTGCACACGAGATTGAGCGACAAACGAATGCCCGAACTTTGCCATGTGGCTTGTCTTGGTAAAAAAATTGGTAGAAGGTCAGGGTGTCTTGAACTTCTGCCGGGGCGAGATCAAGTAGTTCGGCTATTTCAACTACAGCATCAAGCGGAACATGCCGTAGCTCGTCGTGGACAACATGCAGGGCAGGTAACGTTAACGCTTGTTTCGTCGGGTAGCGAGAAGCTAACGCTTCTATGCGTGCAAGCATGTCTTCAGTAAGAACTTTGCGATTCGCAATCATCGGTCGAGCTCCGCTGCAATAATATTAAGGCTCCCGAGTACCGCTACAACGTCTGAGAGCGTGTGGCCACGGATAAGATGTGGAAACATGGCAAAATTCAAAACCGAAGGTGGTCTGCATCGAGCTCGATATGCCTGATCCTCGCCGTCGCCAACAAGATAAAAACCGAGTTCACCGTTTGGCGCTTCGATAGCGGCATATGCCTCCTCGCACGGAACTTCAAACCCTCTGTTACTCATGCTCAATTCAAAGTGCGAGATGGTTCCTTCGATCGTTGAATACACCTGCTTTTTTGTCGGAAGCGCCATCCGTTCATCGATGCCGACATCAACGGGTCCACTTGGTAGGTTTTCAATTGCCTGCTCGACGATCTTGAGGCTTTCCCGCATCTCCTGCATTCGAACGAGGTACCTTGCATAGCAGTCGCCAGCTGAAGCACAGCTAACTTGAAAGTCAAAATCGGAATATGCCAAGTAGGGTTCATCTCGCCGAAGGTCCCTTGTTACGCCACTCGCTCGCGCAACAGGCCCCGTTGCACCTCGATTAATAGCCTCCTCTTTTGTGAGAAGGCCAACGCCTTTGGTTCGATCGACAAAAATACGATTACGGTTCAGCAATCGCTCCATGTCATTTAGTGTTTTGGGGAACGTTTTAAGGAACGCTCGCGTTTTCTCAATGACAAGTGGGGTAAAGTCCTGCGACACACCTCCAACGCGGGTGTAGCTGTTTGTAAAACGAGCTCCACAAAGCGTCTCGAAGATGTCGTAGATTACTTCACGCTGATAGAAGGCATAGAGAAAGTAAGTAAATGCCCCTGTATCAAGACCAACTGCACCGTTCGACAGCAGGTGATCACTGATTCTCGCCAGTTCGGCAACAATGGTGCGAATATAGGTGCAACGTGGCGTGAGGTCGATACCAAGAAGAGTCTCAACCGAATGGTGCCACGCTACATTGTTGGCCATCGGTGAGATGTAATTCATCCGATCCGTAACAGTGACATATTGGTTAAATGTGAGATGTTCGCCTATTTTTTCAAAGCCTGAATGGAGGTAGCCCATTTCAGGAACTGCATCAACAACCCGCTCGCCCTCAAGCTTCAGAACCAATCGCAACGTCGTATGTGTTGCAGGATGCTGTGGGCCGAAGTTCAGCGTCCAAAGGTAGTCTTCACTTCTAGACTCTGGTGGAGTTTCGATTTCGGTTGGGGCGATAGCCATATAGATATTTTTTTAAAGAAGTCAGCTATGGTCGCGTGTGATAACGGGGAAGTTATGACGTTCCCCACGGCCTTGGAGTGGATAATCTTTACGTAGGGGATGCGCGGTGAATTCTTCTGGCATGACGAGCCTGCGCAAGTCGGGATGGCCAGTAAAACGAATGCCAAAAAGGTCCCACACCTCACGCTCTAGCCAGTTCGCTGCTTCCCATAAAGGCACAACACTTGCGACTGTTGGCTCGGGGTCATCTACAAAAACTCGAATAGTCAGTCGCTGGTCGCCTG
>JAUWWJ010000430.1 GCA_030616935.1 Planctomycetaceae bacterium | reverse complement strand
CAAAACCGTTTCACAATGTCACGAGCTGGCTCTACTTCTTCCATCGGCACCGGAGTTCGACCAGTCTTAAATTGAAGAAGCCCTCTCAAGAAGCACCGTCGGTGGGCATCTGTGTTGACGGTCTCAGCAAATTGGCGGTACGCATCTCTTGACCCTGTCCGGGCAGCGACCTGCACCTGCGCAATAGTATGCGGATTCCATGCATGGGCTTCACCTTCTTTTCGCCAATGAAACTGGCCGTCGTTAGGCAATGTCGACAACGCATTGTCACTACGGGTCGGATAGCCGATCTCGTGGCGACGAATACCTTCTTCAGCAATGACATCAAAACCAATACCGGAAATCCGGCTCGCCGTTCCCACAAAGCACTTCTCAATTACTTCTGGTGCTAATCCAACTGCCTCGAAAATCTGTGCTCCTTTGTATGATGCAAGTGTAGAAATACCCATCTTGCCCATCACTTTTTTAATACCCTTGGCAACCGCTTTTCGGAAGGCTGGCACAATTTTCTCATCACTGAATTCTTCTTCGAGCAGGCCGTCGACACGGGCCTGACGAAGTGCTTCAAATGCCAAGTAAGGATTGATTGCATCAGCGCCGTAGCCTGTTAGCAGACAAAAGTTATGCACTTCACGCGCTTCCCCAGACTCAAGAACGAGACCTATCCGTGTCCGCAATTCTTGTTTCACAAGTGCGTGGTGAACCGCCCCGGTCACAAGGAGTGAACTGACCGGAACGCGTTCAGGGCTTACGGCTCTATCTGAAAGGACAACCAGCGAAAATCCATCGTGTATTGCCTGAGTAGCTTCTGCACAGATTCGGTCAATCGCTGGCCTGAGACCTGCATCGCCCTCAGATCGTGGATACGTAATGTCAATGGTCTTCGACTTCCACCCACGATGATCGATTGCCTTAATAGAGGCGACTTCCTCATTTGTCAGGATCGGATGAGGAATACAAAGCCGGTGACACTGCTCCTCGGTTGCTTCAAAAAGATTTCCTTCCGGACCGATAAAACATTCCAGTGACATAATGACCTCTTCCCGTATCGAATCAACGGGCGGGTTTGTCACCTGTGCAAAAAGTTGCTTGAAGTAGTCGTACGGCAGTCTGGGCTTATCGGACAAACAGGCAAGAGCGGCATCGTTGCCCATTGATCCAATAGGGTCTCGTTTTTCTCGTAGCATCGGCATGAGCATGAATTGAAGCGTCTCGGTTGTGTACCCAAACGCCTGCATCCGCTTTAAGAGTTCGTCGCTGTCGTAGTGTGCAGGTGACTCTTTTGGGGGAAGATCATTCAGGTGAATCGCCTGATTTTGAATCCACGTCTTGTATGGACGCTTTGTGGCAACAGACGTTTTCAATTCATCGTCTGCGATGATGCGGCCTTGTTCGAAATCAACAAGGAACATCTTTCCTGGCTGAAGACGCCCTTTCGACTTCACCTGCTCAGGGTCGACCTGTACCACCCCGACTTCACTGGCCATAATGACACGATCGTCATGAGTGACGTAATATCGACTTGGACGCAAGCCATTTCGATCGAGGACTGCACCGATGTAGTGACCATCTGTGAACGAGACCGAGGCCGGCCCATCCCATGGTTCCTGAAGAGCCGAATGGTATTCATAAAATGCACGCTTATCTTCAGGCATGCTGTGATGATTTTGCCACGCTTCGGGGATCATCATCATAACGGCTTCTTGGAGTGTACGGCCCGAGTGATAAAGCATTTCCAATGCGTTATCAAAGTTTCCAGAGTCTGAACAATCAGGCTCAATAACCGGGCAAAGTTTCCGAATGTCATCACCCCACAGGTCGCTTTTCATGACACCCTGACGGGCAAACATCCAGTTGGCATTACCCCGGAGCGTATTGATTTCGCCGTTGTGCGCCATGAAACGGCATGGCTGGGCTCGATCCCAGCTGGGGAACGTATTCGTTGAAAAACGTGAGTGCACCATCGCAAGGTGCGTCTTGTAGTCTGGATCTTGGAGATCTTTAAACAGAGGAATGACCTGCATGGAACGCAGCATTCCCTTCCAAATAATGACCTTGGT
Organism: Planctomycetaceae bacterium; assembly: GCA_030616935.1. Next base: position 425 of record JAUWWJ010000430.1, on the reverse strand, counting down.
CGACAACGAGCAGATATAGAACATCAACTTTTGCGACAAACTGCTCTCAACTCGAATTTGCTGGCTGGCCCATTTTCGAATAACGAATAGATGCCGCTCAAATGCTTCCTGATCAAGTCCATCTCCAGCTGCAATAACCACCTGATCAAAGTGTGGCATTGCACGACGCGCAGTTGGCCCAACATCTGCTGCATCTGGATCAACTGGCAACTCTCGCCAACCGATGAGCTTCTGACCTTGTTCATTAATAATTCGATCAACGATTTCACGACAGTGGGCACGCTCTGTCGGGTCTGTTGGCATGAAAAAGACACCACTGCCATACAACCCACGTTCTGGCAGTTTCTGTCCGAGTTCTTCCTCTACTATTTTTTCAATTAACTCATACGGCAATGCTGTCAGCATGCCAGCGCCATCACCGGTGT
>JAUWWJ010000498.1 GCA_030616935.1 Planctomycetaceae bacterium | reverse complement strand
TACATCCATAGACTTGTAGAAGATTTGCTGCGACACACTTTTCTTGCCATCAAGCATTAAGCAGTTGATGAATTTACTTGCAAGTAGTGACTGGAATTTTGGGTCCGGCCTGAGTTGTGTGCGGCTGGCAGTGATACTTCCCATAAACTGATTTTCCTCAAATAAAAACTAAGTGAATTGTTACGTCGTCTAGTCTCGTTTTGCACCGTAGAGGCTTCGAGATTGCTTGCGCCCCTGAACACCAAGGGTATCGAGTGCACCACGGATCACATGGTACCGAACACCTGGAAGGTCACGGACTCGACCACCGCGGATAAGAACAATTGAATGTTCTTGAAGGTTGTGCCCTTCGCCGGGGATATAAACGGTAACTTCTTTTTGGTTCGATAAACGAACACGGGCAATTTTCCGTAAAGCAGAGTTAGGCTTCTTTGGAGTCATCGTTCGAACTTGCAGGCAGACGCCACGTTTTTGTGGGCATCTATCGAGCACGGGTGATTTCGAAAACCGGCGTTTCGGTCGTCGGCGGCTACGGACAAGTTGGCTGATCGTGGGCATGGAGCATTTCGTAAATTGAGTTTTGTTTGTTTCTTGAGGACAGTGACAACATCAGGGTGATGGGCCCGAGTTGACTGATTCTCATTGCTGGAAGAATCACGTCCTCAGCTCAAATAAGGTAGCTAAAAAAAGGACCTAGAGGAAGCGGCCTCGAGGAAATGGCGGCAAAATACCGGTCTGAGGAAGCCGTGCATTCCTGGTTATGCAATTGCGGGTGTCAGGATTTCACCGCGACATCCAGCCAGGCTGTCTCCGTGCCACTGCTGCCAAGGATCGGTCCATATAGTTTTTTGAGCGGCTGAAAAACCAGTGTTCACGAGGTACTTCCCTAAAAGTGCCATGAAAGCAGGTCGCCAGATACCACCTTTAAGAAAGGTTGGCGGAATGTACGTGGAGGCCTCATGACAAAAACTTTTGGTATCCAGAAACACTATTGAGCCTCGTCGCATTCCGAGGCCAATATGAGGTCCTGGCTGCCCAGCAATGAGTATCGTGCCAGCCAGAAGTTCAAAGCCTGTTGCTTCGCCAGCGTTTCCTCCAATAGCGAGAAGCCCTCTTCGCATTCTGCTGCCGGCAAGCGAACCTACGGAGCCATCAATAATCACTTGGCCGCCAATCATGCCCTGGCGATCGCCAGGCAGCGATCCAACAGCATTGTTTCCGGCGTCTCCAAGAACACGGATTTCACCTCCCCGCATTCCACACGCAAGCCAATCAGCTGCCGAACCTTTGATGACAAGTCTCCCTCCCGCCATCTGCTCTCCTGAATGTCGGCCGAGATTCCCCTGGACAATGATTGTGCCTGATTGCATGCCGGCCCCAAGAAAATGTACTCGCGAGAAGTCACCACGACACTCAATCTGTTCATCTTCCGGATTTCCATCGACATGAAAAAAGTCATTAAGTTGTGCTGGCTGGTTATCACAAAGTACTGGTAGTTGCTTAATGGCAGCAAGACTTTGTGTTGCTACAAACTCTGGAAGGAGACCCTGGACAGATAGAGATCGACATGGTAATTCTTCGTCTGACGAGTCAGTCCGGACAGTGAGTAGAAGAGACATGGCAAGGATTTGAGGAGAGCGTTTTAAAAAGCGTTTTCGAATATGACCTTGGAACGTTACCGGCAGTACTTATCACGAAAATGCCATGAAGGCAAAGCATGACAGAGTCAGTGTTATACCGGTCACTTGTAG
>JAUWWJ010000412.1 GCA_030616935.1 Planctomycetaceae bacterium | reverse complement strand
GGAACATCTAGGGAAGCCGTGAGCGAGAAGAAAGATTGTGCCGTTTTTGCTCACCAGATCGGACTGTGCCTTGCCCGCACGTCCGGCTGGTAAGATAATACCGCCCGTTTCGCTAAAAAGAAAGACCTGAGGGCAAGCTATTGCCCCAAATAATTAGTTTTGACGAAACTTAATCGATCATCACCGTTGTTTCCTGTATTACGTGGAAATTATGAGAAACGTTCGGTCAAAAATAAACATTTTTATACTGCGGCTTTTCCGCTCGATTTTCAGAGCATGAAAGACAATTTGGTCAGACGATCGTGTATTTTTTCCATTCTGATTTAAAACCATCATGGAGTCAGGTATGTCCGTAATTCGGAAACAGAGAGACTCGCTTGTACAGTCCTACGTATCGACACTATTCCAGTTCGATGAGATCGAAGTCAGAGGGCCCGATGCTGTTCAGTTCATCAGTAATTTTACAACTGCGGATATTCAAAGCTTGCAAAAAGATGAAGGGTGCGATGGTTTCTTTTGTGATGCTCGAGGCAGGGTTCTTGAGATGGCTGTTCTGGTACGAAACGATGACGGCCTACTGATTCGTGTTGCAAGGGGGCACGGTCATGGTCTAGCTGCCCATCTTGATCGCTACCATATTCGAGAAGACCTCACTATTTCCCAAGCTCAGGAAGAAGTTCATTCAGTGATAATGTCTGGCAGCCAAATAAAAATCTGGCTCGAAGAATATTTTGATATATCCCTTCCTGCAAAGCGGTACCAGCAACTGCAAACACGAGATGGTAATAATCCATTTTCATCACGATTGACTTCGGTAAAATTGATGCCGGTTGATTGGCTTTCTTCTGAAGGCTTTTTAATGATAGTGCCGGGTGATCGCGAAGATGTTTTACAATCTTCTCTTTTAGCTGCTGGACTTCAAAATAGTACTGATGAAATGATTACCTACTTGCGACTTCAGCAGGGGTGGCCTTCGGCAAATGACATATCAGAGAAAACATTACCCCAAGAAGTAGGTCTCAATGATCGGGCAATCAGCTTCACGAAAGGATGCTATCTTGGGCAGGAAACGGTTGCCCGACTTGATGCACTTGGGCACGTTAATAGAAGACTTGTAGTACTCGCGGTTGAACAGAGTGAGTCGACGGTAGTTGGCGATAACGTGGCAAGCAACAATGAGGTGGTCTCTCAGGTTACATCAGTAGGCTGCTTGGGGAAACAAGAAGCAACACTGGTGATGGCCGTTATCCCACTCAAGTCAATGCAGCAAGAGGCGAATCTTACTGTGGGTGGTAAACCCGCAAACGTAGTCTCTACGGTCCTTCTCGAAACCCTGATGACATAAGGTCACATGAATAAAGATAGAATGAGAAAAATCCAAGGAGATCAGCTTCTCGAGTCCGAGCGTTTCCGTGTTGTGAAACTCTTAGAGAAATGCCGTGATGGAAAGATGCGATCAAAAGATGTTATTGAACACCCCGGGAGTGTGGCCATTGTGCCATTTGTCGATGACGGTTGGGTTTGTCTTATAAACGTATTTCGCCCAGCCGTTGGACGGACTCTAATTGAAATCCCCGCCGGCACCCTTGATCGCGTCGAATCATTACCAGCTGCAGCACATCGGGAGCTTCGCGAGGAGACAGGCTATCAGGCTGCCGTTCTAGAAAGCCTTGGAGAACTCTGGATGTCACCAGGTATTCTGCATGAAAAAATGCACCTCTTTGTGGCAAAGGGTTTACAAAGCGGAAGTCAATCGCTTGAGCCCAATGAGTGTATTGAGCCACGAGTCGTGCGATGGAATGAAGCAGTGGCGATGTGTCACAATGGCTTGATTGAGGATGCAAAGACGGTAGCGGCGATATTTCTTGCTGATCGTTGGCTACGATCCTGAGGCCTCGTTTGTCAGTACACCTTTTGGTGACCGTCGGTCGAGCAAAAAAAGAACTCCACCAAGAAGGCCGGTCACGATTGTTGCAAAAAACCAAAGTAGGCCTATGGCGACAGCTTTTTCTTCAGCAACTCCCCAACGACCGAGCAGGAAGACCATCCCTCCCTCACGAATGCCAACACCATTAATACTAATCGGCAGAACGATTGCCAAGGCAATTAACGGAACGACAGAAAACCAAGTAATCCATTCGAGTGTTACGCCAATACCGCGGGCCATCAATGCAACCGAAACCGACGCACCTACTTGTACGATAAGGCTCCAAGCCACAGCTTTGCCCATAAGGCTTGGACGTACCTGATACGGAAGAAGTTGTGCAAGAAATTGACGAAGGCGATGAGTTGTTGGTAGCAGATCAAGAAAGCGATCTAGATTGCCAATAGTTAATCGGAAACCAAGGAGTACGCAGACGAGCAGGAGCGAGGCTACAGCAATTGTAGATGATAACGAAAGGCTGAGCCTAAGTGACAGCAGTGCAGATCCGGCCAATATTCCGAGTGCAGAGACTCCTGCGAGACGATCGGCAAGTATTGTGCATCCTGCAAGAAGCCGCCCCGAGTTTGTATCTGAGAGCCTGTACGCCTTTACAACGTCACCACCAATTGAAGATGGGAGACAAATATTGAAAAACACACCTTCAAAAAATCGCCCTATAAAAAAACTTGTGGAATGAACAAAGCCAATAGGCCGTGCAAG
>JAUWWJ010000190.1 GCA_030616935.1 Planctomycetaceae bacterium | reverse complement strand
GTGGAGTCGCCCCACATCCTAACAACTGGCTGCTCCTGCACGAGGCATGGTTGGACAACGACTAACCGGTCACTGAAAACAGAAAAGAGTGTTTCAAATGGGTGGAGTGACAAGCCTGCGATCGGTGATAAACCGGTCGCCACTCCGCCCATAATGGTAAGTATGAAAATCTTGATTGAAGGTTGATTACACTATTATGCTGCGGTTTCTTTTAGTGCGCTTCGGACTCATCGTCATTACTCTCCTGGTGGTTTCAGTGGCTATCTTTGCCGTTACCGAGATCCTCCCCGGCGATGTTGCCTGGCAGATTCTTGGGCAAGGAGCCACCGCCGAGAACCTGGAGGCGGTGCGCGAGAAGCTCGATCTGAATCGACCGGCCCACATCCGGTATCTTGACTGGATTGGCAATGCGCTGCGTGGTGATCTGGGCGATTCCTATATTCAGAGCCGACCGGTTGTCGAAGTCATACAGTCGAGACTATTCAACTCGTTAATTCTCGCTGTGTTTGCTTTCCTGATCGCGGTACCCACGGCGGTGGTCACCGGCGTGTGGGCAGGAGTGCGGAGCAACTCGGTCGGAGACCAGCTTGTAAGTGCCATAAGCCTGGCGGGAATCTCTCTGCCGGAGTTTGTAACTGGAGTACTCCTCATCGTCATCTTCGCCTCCACTCTTCACTGGCTGCCTTCATCCAGCATTATACTCCCGGGGACCAGTCCGTTGACAAGACCTTTAATACTGATTTTACCAACACTCACTTTAACCGGTGTCTTGTTCGCCTACATCATGCGGATGACCAGAGCGAACGTGATTGAGGTAATGCAGGCAAATTATGTGCGTACCGCCATACTTAAGGGTCTCCCGATGCGTCAGGTCATCTTCAGACACATCATCCCGAATGCCATGCTTCCAACAATCAGTGTCATTGCCGTAAACGTTGGGTGGATGTTCGGCGGGCTGATTATTGTAGAGAATGTCTTTGCATATCCCGGACTTGGAAGACTGCTTCTGGTCTCAATCCAGAGTCGTGATGTTCCTCTGCTACAAGCCCTGGCGTTACTGATAGCTGTAACCTACTCCCTCAGCAACTTGCTGGCAGACTTGAGCTACGGCATTCTTAATCCACGGATTAGGATATCGTGATGGCAAATGCGTCTATGACTGGAATCACCCTGTCAGGTTTACTCCGTACCGGAAGTTCGAGGGTAGCTACCTTCGGGCGTTCCCTTCTAAATCTGTTCAGGTTGGCGCTACGTACTCCGGGAGGGCGGATAGGGCTGCCAATCGTGATATTATATCTCACCCTTGCTTCCATTGGCCCTTTCTTGGCACCCTACCCGGCAACCGAATTCCATATAGACAATCAACTGGAGAGCCCATCATCACAATTCTGGCTGGGTACTGACCAATACGGACGAGACATCTTGAGCCGGGTGATGAGCGGTGCCCGTTCTATAATCGGGATATCGGCTGCCGGCGCGGCGCTTGGCATCGCGTTGGGTACTGTAGTAGGCATGGGCAGCGGATACAAGGGCGGCAAGACTGACGAGGTCGTCATGCGCATAATGGATGGGCTGATGTCGTTTCCGTCCTTACTTATGGCCCTTCTAATACTTACCAGCCTCGGCGCCAGTGGAGTCAACATTGTACTAACAATTGGCATCGTTTTCGTGGCACCTGTTTCCCGCGTGATGAGGAGTATCACATTGTCACTGAAGACGCAGGAGTTCGTCCAGAGCGCGCGTATGCGAGGCGAAAGCCAGGTATACATTATCTTCAGGGAAATTCTGCCTAACGCTATACCCGTTCTGGTCGTGGAAGGGTCAGTACGGCTGAGTTACGCGATTCTCCTGGCATCTTCCCTTGGATTCCTTGGTCTCGGCGTCCAACCACCGTCGCCTGACTGGGGCCTAATGATTAGCGAGAGCAGGAGATTTATCGTACTCGCACCGTGGGTTGCACTGGTTCCGTCAGCTGCCGTCGCCTCACTTGTCATCGGAGTCAATCTTCTATCTGACGGCATCAGGCAGGCTCGCAGACTACCCCAAGGAGAAGAGTAGCTATGAACAAACAACATACCGACATAGCCCAGCTGGTACAAGTGAACCGGCTGGCGGTCACCTTCTATACACCACTGGGCACCATCCGTGCGGTACGCGATGCTTCGTTTGAGGTCAGACACGGTGAGGTTCTCGGTCTAGTAGGCGAGTCAGGATGTGGAAAATCCACTGTCGCCTATGCAGTTATGGGGTATCTCCCGGGAATCAACCAAGTGGATGGGGATATTCACTTTGAAGGCAGTGACATCCTTAATATGTCTGCGTCTGAACTCCACTGGCTGCGTGGCGACCGTATCGCAATGGTTTACCAGGATCCAGCCACATCGCTAAATCCCTCCATGCGAGTCGGGCCTCAGGTAGAGGAGATACTGCGGGGAAACCTTGGCCTGGACTCCGAACAGAGTAAGAATCGCACTGTGGAACTGTTTGACAGTGTCGGCCTGGCTAATCCAGACGACATCGGCAGAAGTTATCCCCACCAACTGAGCGGTGGGATGCAGCAGCGAATCGTGATTGCCATGGCACTGGCATGCGACCCCGACCTTCTGATAATGGATGAGCCTACCACAGGCCTCGATGTAACTACAGAGGCTACCATCCTGGACCTGGTAGTCAGCCTCAAGAAACGCGTCAAAGCTGGCATCCTGTATGTTAGTCACAACCTGGGTGTGATAGCACGCGTCGCTGATCGTGTGGCCGTGATGTATGCAGGCCAGATAATTGAGCAAGCGCCAGTGCGCGAGCTATTTAAGAACCCTCAGCATCCCTATACAGCAGGTCTGTTAACCTGTGTTCCACAGCCGCCTTCTCATGATGGGACAATCGACAGGCTTACCGGCATTCCTGGCGCAGTCTACGATGCTGCAAAGGGCAATATCGATGCATGTCTGTTCTCCCCACGATGTCCAATGGCACAGGACCGCTGCCAGACAGAGGCACCCGCCATGTCAGGCGCGGGAAGTTTACGCCAGTTGCGCTGCTTCTTCTGGAACGATGTCAAGCCGGGACTCTGGGGGGAAACTGAGCTGCGCGAGGAGGTTCATCGCGACGCTTCAACGGTGCTCTCAGCGAAAAGCTTGCGACGGTTCTACGGCCAGTGGCAGCGGAAATATCTGCTCTTCGGTCCACGGGTGAAACCGCCGGTACGAGCAGTCGTGGATGCTGATTTCGATGTAAAGTCTGGACGAACACTTGGCATAGTGGGTGAAAGCGGCTCTGGGAAGACGACTGTTGCACGGATAGTGACGGGACTGACTGAGCGAAATCGCGGTGAACTTCGGTTGCGAGAGGAAGACCTGGCTCCCGGTGTGGAGGACCGGAACAGCGAGCAGCGGGCTGCGCTTAGAATGGTATTCCAAAATCCAACGGCCTCCCTCAATCCATGGCTCCCCAGAAGCCACCCTATCTTGCGTTCATTGCAAAAGCATGCGCACATGAGTCGAAGGGAAAGTCGCGAGTACGCCATCGAGCTGTTGCAGGCTGTTGGTCTGAATCCTACGTATATGGAACGATTACCCGGTGAGTTAAGTGGTGGAGAACAACAACGGGTTGCGCTGGCAAGTGCATTCGCGGGAAATGCTGACCTGATTGTAGCCGATGAGGCAGTTTCATCACTAGATGTCTCCATCCAGGCCCAGGTACTCGAGTTGCTGGACAAACATCAACGAGAGGAAGGCACTTCATACATCTTCATATCGCATGATTTGGGAGTTGTGCGATATGTCTCCGATGATATCCTGGTGCTATACGCCGGGCATATAGCTGAATCGGGACCTGCAAATTGCGTGCTGAACCCACCATCGCATCCATACACAGAGGCACTTCTATCGGCTGCGCCTGTACCTGATCCGGACGCTAAACTAAATGGCATACGACTCCCCGGCGCGGTACCAACTCTCCGGGAACGCTTTCAAGGCTGCTTCTTCACCGGGCGCTGTCCCCGCAAGATCGGACCTATCTGTGACCATACTCCACCATCCGCACACAGCGGACCAGACTCGTCTGAGCATATTATCTACTGCCACATTGCCGTGGAGGAATTAAACGCAATGCAGCAGAAGTGACTCAGAGCACAGGGAGAACCACTAATATTAGATTATAATACTCAACAAAGACAATTCTTTGCCATTTCAGAATTCAATGAGAGAACATTGTGAAACTTCTCAGCCGCTAGCTTTTTTAATTTCATTAATTTCACGCCTGACATCTACCCCTATTTGACCCTGTTAAAAAGGGAGGTCATAATCTCCAGGGCCACTGTGGCCGCTGCCATCGCTAGCGCCAGATTTACCGAGGTTATTATGACAGCCTTCCAAAGTTTTCTCCAGAGATGCGCTCCAAGACTATAACTTTTACATCTCATACTTTTCCCTAATGAAAATCAGGTATTTCGAATCATAAAATAAGTTATTTCGAATCCAAAATTCAGTGGTCTACCTGATTGTTTTTTAAACTCATCCATGCTAAATTTCAGTCTAAAGGTTTAAAGAGTTGAAAAATTTCTTTTGTTAATTGCTTTTTTGCTAATCCATATTATACTATTCTACTTAAAGGGCAAGATAAGGATAAGTAAGGTTAGAATTCTGAAACAAGCGGGTTAAGGGAGCCAGAGGTAATGTGGGCTGGTCCTGCCAGGGGAAACCGGGGCGCTGCAGGTTTTCTCCTTTGAGCCTGGCAGCTTAAATAT
>JAUWWJ010000067.1 GCA_030616935.1 Planctomycetaceae bacterium | reverse complement strand
AATAGGAGCTCATCGTCACTCCTAAGAAACGACACCTGTTCCACTTTCTTATTTTTTGCGAGATTTTTTTGACTTTCTAGCTCGCCCCTGATGCTCCAACGCTTCCATTTCGGTCTGTTGGCCCTTGTCACCACAGTCTTTCATCCAACGTGACAGTTCTTTCTTCAGCTCGGCCTTGTGCTCTGCATACTCAGGATCATTCGCGAGATTATGCCACTCATATGGATCTTCCTGAATTGCATAGAACTCTTCCGCCGGTCGATTCTCGTACCGAGATATTTTTTCGGTGGCAGTGGCATCACCATCGGATGCTTTTTGACGCCAGGATTTAAAGATTGTTGAGTTTGTGCACGCATTTTGAAAGGTAACGTCCGGCGTGAAATTCACGATGTATTTGTATTTTTCTGACCGAATCGAACGGATACCAAAGTAAGGAGATCCTTTATTTATTCCTCGAGTCGTCATTTCACCAAACACAAAATGCTTGTGACCATTCGTTTCACCAGTTAGCACGGGAACAAAGCTCATACCATCGATAGCAGCCTCTCGACTTCCTCCCGCCGCATCGATGAAGGTTGGTGCAATATCGACGTACTCCACCATGGCATCCGTAACTGAGCCAGCCTTCACCTGACCAGGCCATCGGACAATACAAGCACTCTGCAGGCCAGTGTCATAGCAGGTCCATTTACCGAATGGAAAACTTGACCCCTGCTCACTCACTACCACAACCATGGTGTTTTCTGCGATTCCATGCTTGTCCAACAACGTAAGCAATTCGCCTACCTGTCCGTCGAAATAGGTGATCTCAGCGAGGTAATTAACCATATTCTCACGAGTTTCTTTGGTATCCACGAAGTAGGGTGGCAATGTAATGGTTGATGAGTCGTATTGTGACGCATCGCCTTTATTCCATGGCCCATGAGGTTCGTTGGAACATGCAAAAAGACAAAACGGTGTCCCGTCACGCGTCGATTCGGTCAACAATTGATCGATCGCTTTGGAATCAGGATTCTTTTTGCCTGAATATTCAAAGGGAAAGGAACTCTTGGGATTAATATGTGTCTTGCCACTAAGATGAACTCGATAGCCAAGAGGCTCCAAGTAGTGAGCAATACTCTTCGTACCGTCTTTGACAAACGTGTGATTCGGGTAGGCACCACTCTTTACAGGATAGATACCTGTGTAGATCGCATGTCGTGTGGGTGAACACATTGGTGCTTGCTGGAAACACTGTGTAAATCGCATACCTTGTTGAGCGAGAGAATCAATATTGGGCGTGATTGCCTGACCTCCATAACAACCGATGTCACGAAATGTACAATCATCAGCAATTATAAAAAGAAAGTTAGGCCTCGAATCCGTTTGCTCCGCACCTCTCAAGTGAGCGATGGAAAAGCCTCCAACGAAAAGTGCGTATAGAGATAAAACAATATGGGCATTGTGGCGTATCAACGTCATAGAATTTCTCCTGAGACGGTTGTTTGGAAATTACAAGAGCGTCTATTCGATGCACCTGCATAAGTCACAAACCAGATTTATCAGCAAATCCTCATTGAGATACTTTTATTGCAGATGCCTTGCCTTCTGAATAAATCGAGGGCACTCGTGCATTGGAAGAGTTCATTACCTGTTGAAAAAGGCGGACGGGGTGGGATTTGAACCCACGAGACGCTTTCACGTCTGCCGGTTTTCAAGACCGGTGCATTCAACCGCTCTGCCACCCGTCCGAGTGACACATTTACCGGAATACCGGCTTGTCAGTTACAGAGTCTACATTGCATCGCGTCCGAGCCACAGTGGCCACCTTTGACGACCGAACTTTGCTGCTTTACAGTAGATTACCCACAATAACCCAAGGAGAAACGTAATGGGTGGTATCAGCAATCGCATGAAGGAAGTCAAACGCCGACGTCATCGGCGGAAGAAGGTCACAAAGTTCGAGGGTAAATTATCGAAGGCAACGACCAGTGAAAAACAGGTCATTGCCGAGAAACTTCGCAAAATGACTCCGGGCTGTGAAGATTTGATTGTGCGTCTTGGCATTGAGGACGGCAAGGCCTAGTCAGCCAGATCGAGCTATCCCCAGCCTTGCCAATTCCTCCCTTGAAGTTCATACCACCTGCTTGCTGAAGAGAAACTCGTCCTGATCGAAGTCGACAGTGACACAATCGCCTTCCGTAAACACTCCACCAAGGAGTTCTTTGGCTAGCTCATTTTGGAGTTGCTGCTGTATCACTCGCTTAAGAGGCCTCGCACCATATACCGGGTCATAGCCTAGCCTGGCAATCTCATCCACAACGGCTTCGCCGCACTGCAATGTAATGCCAGCTTTAAGAGCCTGCTTGACAAGCTGCTCCAGTTGCAACGAAACAATGCGATGAATGTGTCGCTCGTCGAGCGGATGAAAGATGATGGTTTCGTCAATTCGATTGAGAAACTCTGGCAGAAAACGTGTTGCGAGTGACTCTTGAACAGCTTCACGAATCTCTTCGGCACTGCCCTTCTCTTTTGTTATCTCCTGTATCAACTGACTACCCACGTTGCTCGTCATAACCACAAGCGTATTGGTAAAGTCGACAGTGTGGCCAAGACTGTCTGTGAGCCGCCCATCATCGAGCACCTGAAGCAATACATTAAAGACATCGCGATGTGCTTTTTCAATTTCATCGAGTAACACAACTGAATACGGACGACGACGTACCGCTTCAGTCAGACGTCCGCCTTCTTCATAGCCAACATATCCAGGCGGAGCACCGATTAACCTTGCAACCGTGTGCTTCTCCATGTATTCGCTCATGTCAATTCGCACCATCGCGTTTTCGTCGTCAAAAAGCACCTCGGCTAGGGCTTTGCATAGTTCTGTTTTTCCAACGCCCGTCGGCCCAAGGAAAATAAAGGAGCCAATCGGGCGATTGGGGTCCTGCAGTCCGGAACGACTTCGCCGAACCGCATTACTCACTGCTTCCACAGCCTCTTCCTGACCAACCACACGCTGGTGGAGCCGGTCTTCCAGAACAAGCAATTTGGCCCGCTCCGTTTCAACGAGCCTGGTAACCGGTATACCGGTCCAAGAGCTCACAACCTCTGCAATCTCTTCGGGGCCAACAGACCGCCGCAGCAAACGCTTGGTTGGCTTCTTTTCTTTACCGGACTCTTTCTCGGCAGCTTCTTTGTCCGCCTCTTCCTGTTCAAGGCGCGATGCCAGTTGTTTTTTTGCTACATCTAGCTCATAGAGTTGTTGGTACATTTCCTCACTCACCGCCTGGCCGAGTGACTGCCGCTCATTCACTTGAACATTTACCTGATCAAAAGCAAGCTGGGCTTCCTCGAGCTTCTGCCGCAGTTCCTGCGCGCTACCGACGCCAGATTTTTCCGCCTCCCACTGTTCACGAAGACTTGCTAATTTCTGGCGAAGCGATGCTGCTTCGGCTTCAATCTCAACAAGCCGATCCTTGGCATGTGACTCCGTTTCTTCCGCCAGCTGCCGGCCAGCTAACTCAAGCTGTACAAGGCGTCGCTGCACCTCATCAATCTCACTCGGAACACTCTGCAACTCCATCGCAATGCGGCTGGTTGCTTCGTCCATCAAGTCTATGGCCTTATCCGGCAGGAAGCGGTCTGCAATATACCGATGTGATAACTCAGCAGCAGCCACAAGTGCTGAGTCATTAATTTTGACACCCTTGTGATGGGCTTCATATCGCGGCTTCAGGCCCCTCAAAATCGCTATCGTGTCCTCGACAGAAGGCTCACCCACAAACACCGGCTGGAACCGCCGCTCAAGCGCAGCGTCTTTTTCAATATGCTTTCGGTATTCATCAAGGGTAGTTGCGCCGATACACCGCAATTCCCCACGCGCAAGCGCAGGCTTGAGCAGATTCGCTGCGTCAGACCCACCCTCAGCGGCACCGGCACCAATAACCGTATGGAGTTCATCAATAAAAAGAATGACATTGCCAGCAGCTGCTTCAACTTCTCGCAGAATTGCTTTGAGCCTGTCTTCGAATTCTCCGCGATATTTTGTACCGGCAATAAGTGCACCGAGATCCAGTGCGATCACTTGGCGATTCCGCAACGTCTCCGGAACATCAGACTGCACGATCCGTAAGGCAAGCCCCTCAGCAATGGCCGTCTTCCCGACACCTGGCTCACCAATCAGAACTGGATTGTTTTTTGTACGCCGCGACAACACCTGAATCACTCGACGAATCTCTGAGTCTCGACCAATAACTGGATCCAATTTCCCTTGGCTCGCTCGCTGCACAAGATCAATGCCATATTTTTCCAGTGCCTGAAACTTCTCTTCTGGACTCTGATCAGTGACACGCGAGCTACCACGCACGGCCTGCAACCCTGCCAACAACTCCTTTTCAGTAACAGCGGCGAGTTTCAGTACATTCTGCGCCTTTGATGGAGCCTTGGAAATCGCAATGAGCAGGTGATCTGTTGAGACAAAATCATCTTTCATTGTCCCCGACTCGGACGTTGCGATCTCAAAAACCTTAATGAGTTCCTGATCAGGCTGCGGTTGTGCCCCACCAGCAACCTTTGGCAGATGAGAAAGTTCGGCTTCAATAATTCGTTCGAGGTGCGGTCGATCCACGCCAATCTTCTCAAGCAGGGGACGCACGATCCCTTCCTGTTCGGCAAGCAATGCAAACAATAGATGCACAGGCGTTGTTTGTGGATTGCCACGATCTGCAGCCAGGTCTACTGCACGCTGGACTGCCTCCTGAGCCTTGATTGTGAATTTATCAAATCGAAATGCCATCAGATCATTCCTTTCAAACTGCATTGGCGCGCAGCAACGCTCTCAATAGTCCTTCCGGATTGCACATCCCCTGCGCATGTCGACTGGAGGTGCCGCTCTCGGCACCTCCAGTTACACGGCTTACTCGTCGTCTTGCTTGACTTCAAACTCGGCATCGATCGTGTCGTCTGAAGCTGCTGCGGCACCGGCTGGTTCACTATCTGCCTGATCACCTCCAGCTGCGTCCGCCGCCTGCGACTCATACAACACCTTTGAAAGTGCGTGGGAAGCCTGCTCAAGAGCATCATGAGCTGATTGAACAGCATCAGCATCTTCACCCTTGGCTGCTTCACGAGCTTTCGCAATCGCTGCCTCAAGCGGAGCCTTGTCAGCATCCGATAACTTCTCATCGTTTTCTTTAATGAGCTTTTCTGTCTGAAAACACAGCGCCTCGGAACGATTTCGTACTTCAGCTAGCCGTTGCTTCTGCTTATCCTCTTCGGCGTGCAACTCTGCATCCTTACGCATCTTCTCAATTTCTTCTTCATTGAGACCGCTTGATTGCTCGATCGTAACGGACTGCTCCTTGTTCGATCCAAGATCTTTTGCATTCACAGAGAGAATACCGTTTGCATCAATATCAAATTTCACCTCTACCTGCGGAGTACCGCGAGGTGCTGGTGGAATTCCTTCCAAATTGAACTGGCCTAATAGACGATTGTCTTTTGCCATCGACCGCTCGCCTTGATAAACACTGACCGTCACTGCAGTCTGGTTATCAGCCGCCGTACTAAAGACCTGCTTGCGCTCTGTTGGCACTGTTGTATTGCGCTCAACTAGCTTGGTGAACAGTCCACCTTCGGTCTCAATACCAAGGCTCAATGGTGTCACATCAAGCAAAAGCACATCTTGAACGTCACCGGCCAACACACCACCTTGAATTGCAGCACCAAGGGCGACGACTTCGTCTGGATTCACACCTTTGTGCGGTTCCTTGCCAAAAACACTCTTCACGAGCTCCTGGACCTTCGGGATCCGTGTCGAACCACCAACGAGGACAACCTCATCAATATCTTTTGCATCGAGCTTGGCATCCTTGAGTGCCTGAAGGACTGGCCCTCGGCACCTTTCAACAAGTCCGTCACACATTTCTTCAAACTGTGCTCGGGTAATGGTTATTTGAAGATGCTTTGGCCCTGAGGCATCGGCAGTAATAAAAGGGAGATTGATGTCACTACTTTGTGCAGAACTCAATTCTTTCTTCGCTTTTTCACACGCTTCTTGCAGTCGCTGCAATGCCATGGTGTCATCGCGCAGATCAATGCCCTGCTCTTTTTTGAACTGATCGGCAACGTGATTAATCAACGTCTGATCAAAGTCATCACCACCAAGGTGCGTGTCACCATTGGTACTGATTACACGAAACACCCCATCAGCCACCTCAAGAACAGAAACGTCAAACGTTCCACCTCCAAGGTCAAAGACAGCTATTTTTTCTTGGCTCTTACTCTCAAGGCCGTAGGCTAGTGCAGCTGCAGTTGGCTCATTGATAATTCGCATGACCTCGAGACCAGAAATCTGCCCCGCGTCTTTGGTGGCCTGTCGCTGTGCATCGTTGAAGTATGCCGGAACAGTAATGACCGCCTTATTGACCTTATGGCCAAGGTAGCTTTCTGCCGACTCTTTGAGAGACCGCAGCACCGTGGCAGAAATTTCTGGTGGTGTGAACTCCTTGTCACCTACTTTCACCTTGACGTAATCTTCCGAACCACCAACAACGTCGTAAGGGACGATTTTTTCTTCACTCGCCACCTCGTTGTGACGACGGCCCATAAATCGCTTAATTGAGTAAATTGTTCGCGTTGGGTTCGTCACTGCTTGCCGCCGTGCGATATCACCAACGAGTGTTTCACCTTTATCATTAAAGGCCACAACACTCGGAGTGAGGCGGTTGCCTTCTTTATTGGCAATAACCTTTGGTTCCTTGCCTTCCATGACGGCAACAACTGAATTTGTTGTTCCCAGATCGATACCGATTATTTTTTCGCCTTGTTTTGTTGCCATGCCTTGTGTTCCTCCTTCGATGTCCACGCTTTTCTATTCCGTCGAACGACCGTCCACCACGTTCACGTATCCGGGGGCCGGCCAGCTGCGGTTGCCGACCACGTCTCCGGGCCGGTTTTGTCGGTCTGCCCTGACTATTGAAAGAAGATTGCAAAGCCCGTGCCATAGCTTCGAAAGACTCGTTTCTGCACCCTCAAACCGAGGAATCGAATAAAACAGCGTATTTACGGAAGGAATTCAGACGGTAGAGTTGAGAATACGTGGTTGCCAGCTCCCAGAGACTGCCATTTTGACGGGCTCCCTCGCGGAACCGGAATTCTTGAAATCTCGATCAACGGAGTGGCCTCACTTGACTGTCCAGTGGGGTATGGTGTGTACACAACCCTGTTATTTTTCCGGTTCAAGAAGTGAACATCATGGCATCACGCAAGACCAAAGCGACCCGCAAAAAGACCGCCAAAAGAAAGCCGGGTCTGACGACCTTACGAAAACGAATCGATACGATTGATCATGAACTTGTTTCCCTCATGAATCAGCGTGCTGATGTTGCCCGAGATATCGGCCACCTTAAATCGGCGAGCGGTGAACTGACATACGATCCATCCCGGGAGGAACTCGTCCTCGACCGGGTAGCGGCGGCGAATGAAGGACCACTCGCCGACGATAGCCTTAAATCGATCTTTCGTGAACTGATCTCAGGTTCTCGTGCCATTGAGCAGCACTTACGGGTAGCTCATCTTGGTCCTGCCTGGACGTATAGTCATCTTGCTGCTCTTCATCGTTTTGGAAATGCGGTTGAATTCGTACCAGTATCCAGCATCTCTGCTGCGTT
>JAUWWJ010000356.1 GCA_030616935.1 Planctomycetaceae bacterium | reverse complement strand
AGCGGCTCCGGAAAGATTTCAATCTTGAGCCAACCGAAGCTGTTTGGCTTGAAGCGTGGAATCTAAGAGACCCTGCGCAGCAGCCCAAATGACCACCTTTTACCGAGGAAACGCTTCTGCCATCAGCAGAGGGTGTGCACTGCGGCAAGCGTTGCTTCCGACCACATTCACGTCATTCTGAACATCGTCAACATACTGACGAAGGGAGGCTAGAAGTTCTTCATACCCCATGGAAGAAACGGTTTGCCCAACTGGATCAAACTCAATTTCACCACGGTATCCAGACTCAACAAGGAGACGAAGCAACCCGGTGAGCGGAAGATCTCCAACACCGGGCGGCAACCTTTCACAGCCGGAAGAAATTGCATCGGCCCTATCCGCAACTGAGACAATCTTAATCCGTTCAAACACAGACCTGCTGTCTTGGAAAGAAACCAACTCTTCAGAGCATGACCAGAGATCGATTGCTAAGCCAACATTCGGGCAGTCAGAGGCTTCAAGTATCGCAAGAGCGTCACCCAATGTCGTTAAAAAACTGGCTTCGTCCTGCGACGGCTTCATGACAAGAGTAACCCCAGCTGCTTCAGCGGCCGGAGCAAGCTCCTCAATCGCAAGCCGAATGAGACGCCGAGCATGCGAGAGCGTATGCCCGGCACGTGATCCCGTCCGTAAAACAACAAGTGGGCAGTCCAGTTGTTCAGCAAGATCGATAGCCTCGTAAGCATCCTCAAGGCTTTCCCGAAACGTCTGGCCTTCACTCCCAGTAAAGCCTCCTGGCCACTGAACAGAAGAAACCCGCACGCCAGCACTATCCAAAAGTTCTCTCGCTTCACAGAGATACAAATCTGATAATTTTGGCCGCCACAGTGAGATCGCATCAAAACCATGCTCAGTGTAATGGCAAAGTTCTTCCGCAAGACCCCATCGCAGCGTCGCTAGTTGACTAATCGCAATCCGCAACGATGCCGAGGAAAGCATAGGCAGGAATTCTCCAGAACTGGGCATGCCACCTGATGTATGAATAATACGTTCACTCTGCGCGTGACGACACGTTGAACAAAGTTGAATAACAATAGGTCAGACAGACTTAATTTGGCACACCGTTAAATCAAGAACTCGTCAAACCGAAGCGAAAAGTATGGTCACCTGAATGCCGAACTGTCTATAGAAAATTTACGTAGCGACGAAACAATTCCAGGAATGGGATTTCCTTGCGTAAATAGCATTTTTTCTGATCCTTTCATGAAGTCATGAAAGCACTCGAGCAGTTCATTTTTTTACCGGCCCTGCCCTTGACAAAAGCACCAACCAAAATGTTGACTCCTCGTGTAAAAATGGAACGACAGTGTTATTGATGCATGAGATCAATACACACAAGCTTTCCGGCACCACGAACATAAAGATACCCATGAGCCACAACGGGCGCCGCCCAGCATGGTGGATTCAACAGTGTGCCTCCGGACTGCCTGTCCTTAAGTTCACACCTGCTGATAATTTCACACGTTGTCTTAGAAGCTTTGATGAGGAGGAGTTCGCCAAACTCACTCAAAACAATCAGCACGCCGTCAGCAAGCGTACAACTCGCTCGGCCAAGCCCCGGCTCTTTCCAATGCAACTCGCCGGTCTCCCAATCAGCACAAACAAATAAGGCATCACCAGAATTACGGCCTGTCGTGCCATAGACACAACCCTCGTGTAGCACTGGAGTTGCCCAATGGCACCGCAGTGAATTCCTGTGACGACTACGGGGAGAGTCACGGCGACGCTCAACGAATAAATCATTTTCAACACTCAGGAGCACACTCCCCGGACCATATGTTTCAGACAAAAGTACTTCAGTAGCATGAACAACTGGGGTGGCGGCAACAACGCTAAACAATTCTTCTGCTCGCCAAAAAAACGAATCTTTTATAGCCCCAGATTCCGGGTCAACGAGTAACAACCGGTCGCGCATCCAGGCAAGCAGGCGAACTTCTCCATCGAACGTATTCAGCAAAGGAGTACTGTAACTTGCTAATTCACTACTTGTTCGCCAGACTTCTCTCCCGTTCTCAATATCAAACGCAACCAGACCGCTATCAAGGCCTTTCACAAGATCAAGTCGCTGCGGATTGGCTGGAGATTCGCCTCTGGCACTCCCACCAACTTGAACAATGACGAGTTTGTTTTGTGAGCCTGAAGTTTTCTGATAGATAACAGGCGACGCGCCCACACCAAAGAAATTGGGGACAACGTGAAACTCTTTCCCTGTCTCAACCTTCCACTGGAGGCTCCCATCTACCTGCTGTCGACACGATAACATGCCTTCTGCACCATATGTGATAACACGGTTGTCGCAAAGTACTGGTGATGATCGCGGCCCCCCATCATAACCGAACATATCAACGTAGCCCGTTGGACTCATTTTCTCCCACAGTACTTCGCCCGTTTCTGCCCTGACACATCGCAGCCGCTCCTCGCCGGCGATCCGATCAAAAACAAAGGCCCGCCCTTTGGACACCGCGGGGCCACAATACCCCTCCCCAAGTTCAAGAGTCCAACTCACTTTTGGGCCCGTCTCTGCCCATGGCACGACCGCATTCCGTAGTTCACTCCGCCCATTTCCAGTTGGCCCTAAAAACCCCGACCAGTCTTCACCAGGTCTCGTCCATAACGAACGCTGTTCATCCATGCCAGGCTTGCTGCCACCATCTCTCTCCTGCGAGATTCCATTTTCACATAAACTCATACACACGAGAGTACAGATCAAACACGTTACAATTGTTCTCAATAAAACCATCTGGGAACCTTTCCTATCCTGAGTCAACCAGCCAGACTGCATCAACTCACAGTGCTACCATATTATCCCAATGAGAGTCGTCGAAAACACAATGCCTCATGACGAAAAATCGATCCGTATCGGCAAGACAGTCATCCCTGCTCATGCAATCCGCTGGCAGTTCTCACGCAGCCAAGGGCCGGGTGGTCAACACGTTAATAAAACGAACTCACGAGCTGAGCTGCGGATTGACATTCAACAAACTGATT
>JAUWWJ010000232.1 GCA_030616935.1 Planctomycetaceae bacterium | reverse complement strand
GTGAATGCGAGGGGGAAAAAGCTTTGGGGAAGTTCGAGTTGTTCCGCCACAAGAATTGTTTCGGCTCGATCAACGAAATTCTGATGGTCTGAAACCACATCCACTAGTATGAGTTTAAGTGATTCATCACCTCGGTATGTCCATATATTTGACTCAGAAAGGTACATCAAGGGAGACTGGCGAAAAAGTCGTACAAGGCGACTAAGAACCACTTCCTCGTTTTGCTTTGAAGTCATAGTGCTGGAATTCCTAAAACCACCAGTTTTAATCTGACATGTAACTAGACATTTTCACGAAGCAATGACGCCTGCTAAATGGGCAGCTGCATAGAGGCCGGACCAAAAAACACCGAATACCACAACAGGCAGAACGAGGCCAGTAATTATTGCCCCCGAAATTGAAACAAACGGAAACGGTTCTGACACACGATCTTCCGGAACCGGGTCAAAGGTCATCACCTTCAGTACTCGTAGGTAATAGAAGAGGCTTATCACCGTATTAAATCCACCAACAACCAACAGGCTCAACATCAAAGGACTTTCCGCGCCTGCTGTGATTGCATCAACAAGCGAAGAGAACACAAGAAACTTTGCAACAAATCCAGCTAGAGGTGGAAGGCCAACAAGGCTCACAAGAACCACTGCCATGGCAACCACAATCCCAGGGCTTCCATGTATCAATTCGGCATACGATGCAATCTCTTCGCTTTTCAAGCGATTCCGAAGGAGAGCAACAATGCCAAATGCACCGAGGTTCATGAAAAGATAGGTGGCAAGATAAAACGCAACGGCTGACACTGCATCGCGTGCTCCCTCCACAGAAATAGCCACCATAGCCACCGCAGCAGCAACAGCCATCATGATATAGCCTGCGTGAGCAATGGTTGAATATGCCAAAAGTCGCTTCATGTTTGTCTGCCCATACGCCGCTAAATTACCAAATGTGCAAGTAACGGCAGCAAAGAGACCAATCACATAGACAATGAAATGCCTCGCATCGCTACTTGCAACGGCGCTTGCCGACATGCCCACAGCGGCATCACTTACCGGAGCGGAAAAGGCAAAAGCCACTCGAACTAGCAGTGCTACGGCAGCAGCCTTACTCGCCACAGAAAGAAAGGCACCGACTTCGGCCGCTGCACCGTCAAAGACATCTGGGCACCAAAAATGAAACGGGACTGCAGAAAGCTTGAAGGCCAAACCAACAGAGAGCATAAGCCCTCCCAAACAAAGCACCATCGTGCTCCCGCTCGTCCCACCAGCTGCCAGAACACGGGAAATCTCGAAGGACACATCCGGCAAAGCAAGTGTTCCCAATACTCCAGAAATCAGACTAATTCCGTAGAGCATAACCCCAGCTGTCCCAGCACCGTAAATGGCGTACTTGAGGGCAGCCTCAGAACTTGCCGGCCTTCCTTTGAGCATGCCGGCGAGCACGTATGACGGGACACTCGCCATTTCAATTGCCATGAAGACCATTACCAGATTATTGGCTGACACCATGAGGCACATTCCGAGAGAACTTCCCAGCACAAGTGAATAGAAGTCAGCTCCATCCTCGCGGTCAGGAATTCCCGATAATTTTGTGAGTACAACATAGAGGACTAAAAAACCTGCCAGAACGAGTCGAAGAAATGCTGTGAATGAATCAAATACAAGCAACCCACCAAACAATTCGTTTCTCACTGCATCTGCTGAAAGCAGAGGATCGCCCATCTGGCTACCTATGCTGAGAAAATCGACATACGCGTACCAGGCTGCAAAACATACCCCATCCAAAGCAATCCCACCAGAATCAAGATACCTCAAAAGAGGAAGCATTCTGCACAGTAACAACAAAACAATTGTTGCCACCAAACAAAGTTCGGGGCGGAAAAGGGGTAATGAGACACGAACAGTGTCAACAAAAAGTTCGTTCAGCAGTGTGCCGACATTCAATTCGGGAGTCACCAAAAGTTCCTTTCCTTCAACACAGTTCCCAGATGCATGGATTAGTCCTGAGCCCAACGCGAGGCAATTTCTCTACTCGCGATTTCCGCACGAGTGATAACACTATCGCCATCTGACACGCCGTGATCATCCTCAGCGACAATCATTTTTCGTGCTCCGTCATGTACATCTCGTGTCCACTCAGCCAAAGTTTCCACCTGCTGGTTTACAGAAGGGGTCACGTATTGGAAAAGCGTCTGAGGCGCGACACCAAAGAGAATCGCCAAGAAAACTAGTGGTGTCGCAATCGATAATTCACGCGGAGTGATGGGCTTCAGCGCGTCTTCATGTGGCCCCCGATACTCGGCCCCAAGATAAACTCTTTGTATTGCCCACAAAATGTATGCCGCTGTAAGAATCACCGTAAAAGCTGAAATGACTGCAAGCGTCCTACTGTAATTCCAGCTCGAAAGAGTTACTAAAACTTCTCCGATAAAACCACAGAGTCCGGGCAGGCCCAAGCCAGCGAAGAAGACAACTATTGCCAACCCACTGTACACGGGCATCTTGCTGAAAATCCCACCAAACTCATTCAAGTTCCGATGATGGACACGGTCATAAAGCACTCCCACCATGAAGAACATGCCCGCGGAACTGATTCCGTGAGCAAGCATTTGGAACATGGCCCCATTCTCGCCCTGAGCCCAGAACTCCCAACGATACTCCTGGCCTGCTACAGCACTCCAGACGCCAAGCCCAAGCATCACATAACCCATATGGCTAACTGAACTGTATGCAACCATGCGTTTGAAGTCTGTTTGGGCGAGAGCAGCAAAGGCTCCGTAGACCATGGACACAACGCCTACTCCGCAAACCAGCCACGCCAAAGACAGGCCTGCACCGGGACAGATCGGATAACAAATACGTAGAATTCCGTACCCACCAAGTTTCAATAAGACTCCTGCCAAGATCATCGAAATTGGCGTTGGAGCTTCGACATGTGCATCAGGCAGCCATGTATGTACTGGGAAGACCGGGACTTTGATAACAAAACCGATGAGCAGTAGCAGAAAAGCCCAGGTCTCAAGACTCATTCCCAGCCAGACTGTTGTCGCTGCAAACGGTGAGTTCGGCAATTGACCAACAGCAGCCAACGCCATCAGATTGAACGTATGGACAGCACTTTCCGCAGAACGTAATGACGCTATCTCCTGTGTCGCTGTTGAAGGCTGAACTACATGTGTCGCAATAAGTTGCTCATCGGAGAGCAACCGAACGTCGCTTGTAAAATACAGCATGAGAATTGCTATGAGCATCAGTACGCTACCAAGCAATGTGTAAAGGAAAAACTTGATAGCTGCGTACTCACGCCGTGGACCACCCCAAACACCAATGAGAAAATACATCGGTAACAACATGACTTCCCAAAAAACATAGAACAGGAAGAAATCAAGCGAAACAAAGACACCGAGCATGCCAGTCTCAAGCAGAAGAAACAGAATATGGTATGCCTTCACGTGCTTTTTAATGGACCAACTTGCTGCAGCGGCCAACATGGAAATAAACGTCGTCAAAACGACGAGAGGCAGGCTGATTCCATCAATACCTAACAGATATTCAATACCGAAAGACTCAATCCAAGGCAGTTTTACGACTCCCTGCATTTCTGCCTGTCCAACGACAAATTGGCCTGGCCCCACGGCACCAAAAAACTGGGGTACGGCAACCCACAGGGACAACAGGAAGACGACAGCGGTTGTCGCGAGTGTGCTCCACCGAATGATCTCTTCACGAGCCTTGGGGATAATCGGCAACGATAAACCGGCTGCCACAAGAGCAGGCAAAAAGACGATAAGTGTAAGCGGCCAAAAGGCGGGATTCTCAGCGGGTGCCATGTGTTATTCCATGAACGGCGGGGGAAATTCTAACCAGCAAATGAAGTCCTAAACAAAAGTGTTGCAAGGACAAATATTGCGACAGTACCAACAACAATAAACATTACATACTGACGAAGGTTACCTGTCTGGACACGCTTCAATTCAAGCCCAGCCTTCCAAGTAACACTGCCAGCTACATTCACAATGCCATCGACAACCACACGGTCAAACCAGGCGTCTACGCTCGCAATCTGTCGAGCTATCCATGCAAGTGAATTTATAAATCGGTCGATCACCTGAGTATCAATAGCACTTATAAACCGTGCCACACCAAGTGCTGGCAGTACAAAAAGCACGTTATAGAGTTCATCAACGTACCATCTATG
>JAUWWJ010000092.1 GCA_030616935.1 Planctomycetaceae bacterium | reverse complement strand
CATTGTGAAAATGACTTTCATTGTCTGGCAATACATAAAGTGCCGTGGCTGTCCTGATGGGCTCAGGCCAACTCTTTGATGTTTTGCTGAAATGCTTACAAGCCCACCTGCAGGCAAAGGTTCAGTGACTTTGCAATTGTTGGCTGTTCTGCAAACGTATCACCACTTGCAACGGAGTAGCCCTTTAAAGCCTTAGCCAGATCACGTGTCACGGCTTCACTTCCCGGGCGTCCGAAAAAATTATGTAATTCATCAGGATCCTGTTGGCTATCAAAGAGCCAAGGGCGATCATTCACAGAAAGCACTAACTTATAGCGTGAATCGACTACACAGATCCAACTAGCCTTTGTTCCTGCATTTCGAAGAAAGGTATGCTTTGTCATCTCCCCAGAAACTCCACGGTGGAAATCCTCCGACAAATCCCTTCCTTGAAAATCACCCGCAGAGGAATTGTTACCAGCCAAGCGAAGAAGTGTCGGTGTAATATCAACGGTACCAACCGGTTGTTTATAGACAGAGCCAGCAGATAACTTATCTGGGAATCTGATGAGCATGGGCACTCGTGCTGACCCTTCGTACGGATTTCCCTTATTGAGCCGATCGTGCTCATAACAAAGGTCACCGTGATCGGAGGTCATCATGATGATTGTTGAATCAAGCTTGTCATTCGCCTCCAAAGCTTGAAACAAACGCCCGATGTTATCATCAAGGCATTTCACCATACCAAAATATTGTCTCATCGGATCAGCTTTAAACGTTGTGTGACCTTTTTCATCACCTAACCACTTTGGTCCAACAACGTCATCACGACCATACGTTCGGGGAGGAAGGAATCGTAGGTGATTAAACATCGTGTCATAAGGGGCGCGTACGGTATTGGGACCATGAGGGTCGGGGTAACTTACCACTGCAAGAAACGGCTTATTTTCTTTTGCGGTGATAAAGTCAATGCAGCGATCTGTAAGAAAGTCTGTTGAAAATGTTTTTTCATCAGCGTTATCTAGGCTGTAGGAAGGCACACCTTTTGTATCGTGAGCAGCCACCCCTGCACCCGTCTTGGTCAGTTCAAACTTTTTCCAATGGCCGCGGTTAAACATGTATTGTTTGTCAACAAAGCCACCATCAATTTCTGGAGACCATTCAGGCTTGCCCGCGCCACCCAAATGCCATTTCCCAATAAATCCTGTTTCGTATCCGGATTTATTTAGTATTGACGCAAGCGTTGGAATATCTGTCCGAAGTTTACAATTATTTGTCGGCACACCTGTATTTTGTGGATAAAGTCCCGTAATCATTGCTGCCCGACATGGTGAACAAACTGGCGCAGTTGCATATGCTCGGGTACAAATCACTCCCTCACTTGCAAGCCGATCGATATTCGGTGTTGTAACTACAACTCCTGGCCCCCACATCTCGGCTTGCTCTTTTGATAAGTGATCTCGGTAACAACCAAGAGTTCGAAAATTATGCTCGTCAGTCACAATTAGCAGAATATTTGGAGATTCTGCGGCTCTTACCACTTGGAATCCAGCCAGCAATAAAATGATCATCAGAAATCTTATGGCACCCATTTTTCCAACCTTCTTTGATAACTATTTTTATTGTTCTATTGTGCTTTTTTGAGAACCCATAGCGAACAGCAAATCTTCTCTCATGAAAACCGCTATCACAATCTTTTTGATTGAAATGGCGTTGATGGAATTTTCCCAGACGCACGTTTATACAATGCCGCACGGAGTCGCTCTATTACGTCATACGTTTCTGAATCTGGATCAGTCGCTAAATTATGGAATTCCATTGGATCAGCCTGATGGTCATAAAGCTCCACTCCGGCCTCTCCCTCAGCCCACTCTGTGTATCGCCAACGATGATCACGAATGCTACAGCCCATTACTGGCTGTCGCAGTCGTGCATCAGCTGGACGTAGGACCTGCGTCACCGCATAGCCTCCCCATGGCACAAGCGGGTCGACTAAAAGTGGACTCAAGTCGCGGCCGGGCAACCCGCTGGGTGCTTGTATTTTTGCAAGAGCAGCGAGGGATGGATACACATCAATAAACTCAACCACTCGCCGACAAACCTGACCATTCCCTGGCATGTCAGGAGCCCGAATAATCAAGGGCGCCCGAGCTGCCTGCTCAAAAAGGGTGCGCTTCTGCCAAACTCCAAGGTGATCTCCAAGATGATATCCATGATCACTCCAGAGAACAATGATTGTGTTTTCGGTTAGTTCAAGCTGATCAAGTGCATCGAGTAGACGACCAACCTGTGCATCAATAAACGAAACACAGGCGTAATAGGCCTGTGTTGCCTGAATCAAAACATCCTTCTCAAGTCCGTAATGTGGATCTGAACAATTATGAGCAAAGGCTGCGATTGGTATATCTTCCCGGTCATCTTGTGGAGCGTATGGCAGCCGCATCTTTTCAGCTGAATAAAGATCGAAATATTTCTTTGGAGCGATATACGGTGTATGCGGACGAAAAAATCCAACCGCCAAGAAAAAGGGGCTGGACTTATTTGTAGACATCATTCGTATAGCTTCTGTGGCAATCATGCCGTCCGTCTGTTCTTCGTCACTCCCTTCTGCCGCAAGCCAACTGAGTGCCGCAGAAATTTTTTTATTTGGCTCTGCATTAAAAACTAGATTTTCTTCAGCAGTGTCTCGCCCTTTAGGATTGACTACACGCATCCACGACGGTGAATCATCGAGGCCGTTGGTTCCTATTGAAGCAGGAACGTTGTAATGAAAAATCTTACCCACCCGGGAAACGTAATAGCCAGCCTGCTGAAATGCCTGCGGGAGTGTTACGACATCTGGAATTTCTTCTCGGAAATGTCGATCAAGATCGTAAACCTTTATCTGATCGGGCCGGAGACCAGTTAGAAGAGAAGCCCGCGTTGGATTGCATAGCGGCAACTGGTTGTACGCCCGTTGAAAACAGACACCCCGTGCAGCGAGCCGATCGATGTTTGGTGTCTTCGCAACTTGATCACCATAGCACCCAAGCGTGCACGCCAGGTCATCGACAGCAATAAACAATACATTCGGCTTCGTGACCTGCGTCGTCTCTGCACAAACGACACAATCATATGTCAAAAAAAGAAGGGCGAAGAGTAGCCATGTCAACTTCAACAAAATGCCCTCCCATACTGGACTAATCTTTGCTTGACTAGGACTCAGTCTAGCAACTTTAAACGAACACAATCTACAAAGCATCTCTGAGATGCAGCGATTAGAACAATTCGGTCGCCCATACCCGGCTGAAAATAGTTTTACTCGAGACTTGCTAACGCGTCTTCAACAACAGCAAGACCTTCATGTAACTCTTCGTCATTCATGGTTAATGGCACAAGAAAACGAAGCACGTTTCCGTGCGTACCGCATGCCATAAGGATTAAGCCATGTTCGTAGGCATATTGAACAACTGCTTGAGCAGCCGCCTTATCGGGCTGCTTTGTTCCTTGGTCGGTCACAAGTTCAATTGCGCGCATCGGACCGAGCCCTCGTGTCTGGCCAACACCTGGAAAACGTTTGGCAAACGCTTCGAGCCTGTGACGCAATACCTCTCCAATGTGGCAGGCATGTGCAAGAACTGCTGGGTCTTCAAATCGATCGAGCACCGCATGTGATGCAGCACACGCCAGTGGATTGCCGCAGTACGTTCCGCCAACACCACCGAGTCCGACAGCATCAATGACCTCTGCCCGACCTGTCACAGCTGAGAGAGGAAGGCCATTCGCCAATCCCTTAGCCATGACAACAAGATCAGGAGTGACATCCAATTGATGACATGCCAACAGGCTACCCGTTCTTCCAAAGCCAGTCTGAACTTCATCAAAAATAAGCACAACACCGTGGTCATCACACCATCGACGCAACATTTTCAGAAACGGTGCCGGGGCTGGCACAAATCCGCCCTCACCGGCAACTGGCTCAATAATAACTGCCGCAACATTCTGCTCACCAATTTGGCCTCGTGCAATCTCAGCAAACGAATCAAATACCTCTTGGCAGAAGCACCGCTCAAGCGGACATCTAGACGCCTGCGGACAACCACCTGGATCTCCTTTCACTCCAGGCCATCGATAAAAATCTGGGTATGGCGCCCGATAGACCTCAGCTGGAAATGGAGCAAATCCACTTTTATAAGGGTGGGCCTTTGCTGTGAGTGCCATCGCCATGTACGTACGGCCATGATAACCGTGCTCAAACGCAATGACCGCCTGTCGACCTGTTTTCACACGCGCAAACTTAACCGCGTTCTCAACTGCTTCAGCACCAGAGTTTGCCAGAAATGTTTTGCACGGAGCGGCTTTTGGCAAGAGTGCATTCAGCCGCTCTGCTAGACGGATATATCCTTCGTAAGCAACAACGTTGATACTCGTATGAACAAATTTACCAGCCTGTTCCGCAACAGCTCGCATCACAGCCTCGTCGCGATGGCCAAGATTCGTAACACCGATACCACTCGAAAAATCTAAGAATGAGTTCCCGTCGACGTCTGTAACTACAGACCCTTTCGCATGGGATGCGATAACAGGAGTTGTATGGAACGGCCCTGGTGAGACGTGCTCATGCCGCACCTCATTCAGTTCTCTTGAACGAGGACCCGGTATCTCTGTTTTCAGATGAATGACTGGCATTTTTTAAAACTTTCTAAAACGGAAGAGAGCCATAGGACCGAATCCTTCTATACGAAAGGCATCCATGTTTTGTTCCTTCCCCACACTAAAATCCGTGCCGA
Source organism: Planctomycetaceae bacterium (assembly GCA_030616935.1). Next base: position 1,815 of record JAUWWJ010000092.1, on the reverse strand, counting down.
TCCGGACATTCACATGAACAAATCGTACATCGCTGTGTCAATTTCATATACGTCGAGCTCTTTCTTTCTCTTTTTCAAGCATTTTACTCATCCCTTTTTGTGATGGTGTTTCGTCACATCTCTTCGCCGGAGAGATACAAACCTTATAAAAGCGTAGGTTCTTTCGCCCAGAGCACGTAGACTCGGGTAACAAAAAAGTGTTCACTTTGGTTTTGCACATTCAAGACGGCAATGGGTTGCCTCACATCCCAAGGTAGGAATACCGACGACCTCCTTCGCTCCATCTACAATGAAGTATCTCTTTCAAACCGTTTTTTTTGCATTCATTTTCTGCCTTGGTTTTACGCTCAAAGCACCAATCGCTTTTCCGCAAAATCTAACGAAAAATCTTCTGAACCAGACCAGTGAAGCCCTCGCTTCTCAAGTAAGGATGAGGGGCGATCCCATCCGTGGCGGAATTTTATTCCACACATCAACTGCCGGGTGCATCAAGTGTCACTCTGACGGACAAACTCCCTCTCCTCTGGGACCAAAACTCACTGATATCGATCCTACAACATCGGACATTTATCTTATCGAATCCGTCCTTCATCCATCTCAGGTGATTCGTAAGGGATATGAGACTGTTTCAGTTCTTACGACAAACGGCCAGATAAAAACCGGGATACTCACTTCACAAAACACGACACAGATTGTTCTTCGTGAATTGACAGACCTTTTAAACCCTACCGTTATTCCGCAAAGTCAAATTGATGAAATTGAAAAAACTTCACTATCAATAATGCCACAAGGCCTTGTTGATAGCCTGCGAAATGAAGGTGAATTTTATGATCTCATGCGATATGTCTTTGAGGTGGTGCATGGTGGTTCACATCGTGCTAGCGAACTGAGACCAACTCCTGAGGAGCTAGTTATTAGAGATGACTCAGTCGGACTCGATCACGCGGGCATTCTTCAACGACTTGGAGCAAAGGACCTGAAAGCTGGCAAACGAATTTATCTCAGCCACTGCAAAAACTGTCATGGCGTGGATGGAAATGAGCCTACTCTTCCTCTTGCTCGATCCTTTAGCACTCAACCTCTGAAAAATGGCTCTGACCCATACAACATGTTCATGACGCTTACGAAGGGAAGCGGGCTCATGGCCTCGGTGCAATACCTTTCGCCGAAAGAACGATATCAGGTTGTTCACTACATTCGTGAAGCACTAATGCAGCCGAGTAATCCGCAATACGAGGTCGTTGATTCGTCCTACTTGGCAGGGCTGCCGAAAGGGACAGGCCTCGGTGAACTTACTGAATTCAAACCTCGTGACTTTGGTCCTGCTCTTGGTTCTCAAATTGGAACACAGGTAAATAACGCGCTTACTATCAAACTCGACGACACAACGACTGCGAGCTATGACCTACACCGCATGAAGCTTATCGGAATCTGGGAAAATGGCTTTCTTGATTTAACAGGTACACACCACTACCGTCAGCGTGGTGAACGAATGCCCCAGATAGAAGGAGCCTTACTGCCAGGTCTCGACGGATGGCGATGGGCATATGCCGGTTCTTTTGATGAGACTGATGGTATGAAGCCCCCGCGTGGACCACTTGATGAGCAATTCATGCGGTACGAAGGGTACTCGCTGTACGACAATGATGTAATCCTTCGCTACACGATCGAGGAACGATCCATCCTCGAATCATTGCATAACACACCCACCGATTCTGGTCCCTGTATTGAGCATACCCTCCATGTTGGGCCCGGACAGCGACCACTTGAATTATCGGTCGCTAAGTTCCAAAAGATTGGGAGTGATTCGGGAGT
>JAUWWJ010000180.1 GCA_030616935.1 Planctomycetaceae bacterium | reverse complement strand
TTTAAAAAGGTCATACAGTAAACTGAAGCGTTTCGGATAAGCAATGTATTGTTGAGGAGAGGCCACGGCAGGTTTTTTTCTGCCCCTCGGTAGTCCTGGTGAAGAGGAAGAATTGACGTGCTGATGCTAAAATCGAGTCGAGAGATAGAGGCCATGCGAAAGGCCGGCCTTGTTGTTTGGGAAGCCCATCAAATTGCCAAACGTCTTGTTCGTCCAGGAGTCACAACTGGTGAAATTGATAGGGCAGTGGAGAAGTTCTTTGAGGAGCAAAATGTAGTGCCACTCTTTAAGGGTGTCCCGGGGCGAGTGCCTTTTCCCGCCGTATGCTGTATATCGGTAAATGATGAAGTCGTCACGGGATTCCTGGTTCTCGGAAGTTAGTGGAAGGCGATATCATCAGCATCGATACCGGCTGCAAACTGAAGGGCTGGTGTGGTGATTCGGCCTTTACGCATGCCGTTGGCCAAGTAGATGACGATGTTCAGAAACTCTTGGACTGTACGTCGGGTGTTCTGCAGTTGGCGATCAAACTTATGGGCTCACGAAATCGTTGGGGTGATGTTGCATCAGAAATGGCCACCTTTGTTCGAGATTATGGGTTTGCCGTTGTCGAGAATTTTGTCGGTCACGGCATAGGCAAGAACATGCACGAGGATCCTCAGGTGCCAAACTTCTGCTCTCCGTCGTTTCGTCGTAAGCATGATTTCGAGCTGGAGCCAGGGCTTGTTATTGCGGTGGAACCCATGGTGAACATGGGGACCAAAAAAGTACGACCACTGCCAGATTTCTGGACCCAATCAACAGCTGATGGGAAGTACAGTGCTCATTTTGAGCACACAATAGCAATGACAGAGGATGGGCCGTGGGCGCTCACAGCGGATCCCCGATCTGGAGAAGAAGAGGAAACGACTGGTGCTGCGACGACTACTCAGGGGTAACTGGTCCATGCTCAACTCGCCTCATGTCTGCTTGGAATTCGCTCGATAGCCGGAAATTCGTGGGCCTACTTGTGAACTACCGTTTGCCGTGGCTATACTTCGAGGCTTCGATTTGTTCAGATCAACTGTCTTACTATTGCCGTGAGGTATGGCGCTGTTGCGTCATGATTTCAATGAAAGTGCGTGCCAGCGTCAAACGTATTTGCGATAAATGCAAGATTGTCCGCCGTCGCGGAGTAGTCTTCGTTTTATGCGACAATCCGCGGCATAAACAACGATAAGGCTAGTAGAACGGTTGAGGAAGTGCCGTTATCTGGCGAATCGAGTGATTGAGTCAAAGTAGGTAGTGCTGGAGGCTTGTCGGTTGACCAAACCCAATCGCCAGATTCCAACTGCTGATTTAATTCAAGGTGTATCACAAATAGATTTGGTTCGTTCCTGAAAGCTTACCTATGCCACGTTTGCTCGGTGTTGACATACCTTCCGACAAAAAGACTATTTATTCACTTCAGTACCTATATGGTGTTGGGCCTCGCGTTGCAAGGGAACTTTGCCGCAAGGCTGGCGTGAGTCCTGAAGCTCAGGCAAGGGAACTTCATGAGGACGAGCTAGCGCGTATGGCTTCGTTGCTCGACAAGGATTATGTCGTCGAGGGGCAGTTGCGGAGACAAGTGGCCCAAGGGGTTTCTCGCTTGAAAGACATTGGTTGCTATCGTGGGATTCGCCATCGACGTGGCCTTCCCGTTCGTGGGCAGCGTACTCGAACAAACGCAAGGACTCGTAAGGGCCCGAAGAAGACGGTTGCTGGCAAGAAGGGTGTGAAGGATCTTAAATAACTTGTAGGAATGTAAGACAGGAACAGTTTCAGAGCCGAGTGATACAAAACAACAGAATTCGACAGGAAGGAAAGTGGTAAGCCCGATCAAGTGAACTAGGGCGACTGAATAATGGCCAAGACAGCGAAAACAAAAAAGAAAAGTGTGTCCTCGGGAATAGCATTCGTTGACGCAACTTTTAACAACACAACGGTTACAATCACAGACCAGCGGGGTGATACGCTTTGTTGGGCAAGTGGTGGAACGTGTGGTTTTAAGGGAAGCCGTAAAGGCACCCCATTTGCGGGGCAGATGGCTGCTCAGCAGGCGGCTGAAAAAGCATCAAAGTTCGGCGTGAAGGACCTCGAAGTCCGTGTGAAAGGGCCAGGAAGTGGTCGCGAAAGTGCCATTACTGCTCTTCAGGCGGCTGGCATGAATGTGAAGAGTATTGAAGACATTACTCCACTGCCCCATAACGGGTGTCGCCCACCAAAGAAACGGCGTGTTTAAACGTGAAGTCGGCGTTGATGCTGCAGCCATCGTCAACAGTTGAATTCCTGAGTGTGTAATTGAGAATAGAAGGTACTAAGGAGAACCATATGCATATCCGCTGGCGAGGCCTCGAACTACCAGGCTCCGTTGTCGCCGATACCGCGACGCTGACGAATACTTATGGCAAGTTTACAGCCGAACCTTTTGAAAGAGGTTTTGGGACGACTGTTGGAAATAGTCTTCGTCGTATTCTGCTATCAAGCCTTGAAGGTAGTGCTGTAACTCAGATCAAACTTGGTGGAGCACAGCATGAATTTACGACCATAAAGGGTGTTCAGGAGGATGTAACAGACATCGTCCTTGCTGTGAAAAGCATGGTTGTGAAGAATCATAGTGATTCAACACGGGTTGTTCATGTCGAGAAAAGCTCGAAGGGCCCGATTACGGCTGCTGACGTTCAGACAGATGAGTCTGTTGAAGTTGTAAACAAGGATCTTGTGCTAGCAACTCTTACAGACGATGTTCCATTTGAACTGGAGATGGTGATTGAAAATGGTCGTGGGTATGTGCCAAGTAGTGAGCACAGTCCGGACGGGCATGAGATTGGTATCATTCCTGTCGATGCAGTATTCAGCCCGGTCACTCGTGTGCGATACGAGGTTGAGGAAACGCGTGTTGGCCAAAAAACAAACTATGACAAGCTGACTCTTGAAGTTTGGACTGATGGCACAATCACTCCGGAAATGGCACTTGTTGAGGCGGCTAAGATTCTTCGCAAGCATCTTAATCCGTTTGTTGGGTACACCTCTCCGGGGGCATCAATACATGCAGCTTCAGGTGACAGTGCTTCTCCAAGTGAAGGTGTTCTTGATCTCGAAAAGCTTGAGGCTCCCCTTGAGAGTCGCCTTGGAATGTTAGTTTCCCAGTTAAATCTTTCGCATCGTGCTGAGAATAGTTTGATTCGGAATGATATTACGACCCTCGGTCAGTTGGTTGTGAAGACTCGCGAAGAAGTTGCAAATTTGCAGAGTGCCGGCGAGACGACGCTGCAGGAAATTGAAGAAAAGCTCAAAGAGCTTGGTGTTTCGTTTGGTATGGAGTCAGCAGGAATACATTCCTGAATTTTGGCAAGGCATATTTCAGAGATCGAAAGAAGAAAAGGTTGAACAATGCGTCATCGTCGCAAGGGCCGAGTGCTCGGTAGAAGTCCTTCTCACCAGCGAGCTATGCTTCGAAATCTTGCTTCATCTCTCGTTCTTACGGAACGAGAGTTTGAGCCAGGAGAACCGGGTGCTCCGAAAGTAGCCGGACGAATCGTGACGACTGTCGCGAAGGCGAAGGAAGTTCGTCCGTTGGTCGAACGATGCATTACGATAGCGAAGCGGGGGCTACTGGCGGAACAAGCGGCTGAGGCATTTGCAGCGTCCGCAGACCGAGATACAGCAGAATGGAAGAAGTGGCGGCAGAGCGAGCAGTGGCAAAAGTGGGCTCAGGCGATGGCCCCTGCGGTAACGGCTCGACGTCGAGTGCTGAGGCTTCTCGGTGATAAGCAAGCAACTCGAATTCTCTTTAGCGAGGTGGCGCCTCGGTTTTCGAATCGTCCGGGTGGATACACTCGTATTCTCAAGTTGGCGATGCCCCGTCTCGGTGATGCAGGGCCTCGGGCAATACTTGAGTTTGTCGGTGAATCTGTCTTGGCTGCACCGGTTGCCCCCGAACTCGAATCAGCCAACGCATAACCAATTTTCTCTCGGCTGAAACAGAGCCACAGGTGTTTGCACCACCTCTATAGGTTGCGTGTAGGCTTGACTCTTGTGTGCTGGGGGGGAAATATACAATCGTCCTACTGCGCGATTGTCTAAAGTGAACGCGAGGGTGCCGAATAATGACAGGGGAATACCCAAGGAAATATGACGGCTTCACCAGTCGAGTTGTGGTGAGGCTCTCTCTGGTCTCAATGGTGTTGTTCACATGTGCGTACCGCACGGTGCCTCTTTATGCCGACAATTCATCAGTGGTTCCTCAGGTTGCATTTATTGATGATCAGATTGAAGCAGCTTGGGCAGACGCGAATATCAAGCCAGTAGAGCAAGCCGCAGATCTCGAATGGTGCCGACGTGTCTACTTAGACCTCATTGGGAGGATTCCAACTGTTGATGAGGTGTTGCAGTACAAAAACGATAGCAGCCACAACAGGCAATCAGTTCTTGTCGATCGTCTTCTCGGTGAAGAATACACATGGGAGTATGCAAAGCTTTGGGCAAACGTATGGACGACGGTACTCATTGGTCGAGACACTGATAATCGGATGATCGATCGAGATGGTATGCGAAAATATTTGCAGACCGCGTGGGAGGCAAATATTCCTTATGACCAATTCGTTGAGGAGTTGCTCACCGCAACAGGAGACAATGCTGCGAGGGAAGATGCCACGCTATTTAATGGAGCCACAAATTTCCTGAGCGGGAAGCTTGCTGATGGAGGTTTGCAGGCAACGGCGAAAACTGCACAAATTTTCTTAGGGCTCCAGGTTCAATGCACGCAATGCCATAATCATCCGTTTAACAGCGGTGTAAAGCAGAACCAGTTTTGGGAGTTGAATGCGTTTTTCAGGCAGACCCGAGCTTTGCGGCGGTTTGACGGAGGGCGTCGCGTTGCATGGATCGAACTTGTT
>JAUWWJ010000197.1 GCA_030616935.1 Planctomycetaceae bacterium | reverse complement strand
GGCTCTCTCAGAGTCTTGTGAGGTCCGGTTGTTACAAAGAGTCTGTCATACTGAGCATCGCCGAACGTACAGGCGGTTGTTTCAACACACGGGAAAGAAATCTTCTTCACTACCTTTCCCGTTTGCGTCTCAACTTGAATAACGGCGCCTCCGTGACACATTGCAATCCAAAGATTTCCATCAATATCAATTGCCATGCCATCTGGCGACCCCTCGACGTCTGCTGATTGAGTATCGATAACAACTTTTGGAATACCGAGATTTCCCGTTTCATTCTCAAACGGATATGCCATAACCTTTTTCGTTGGCGTATCTATGTAATACATCAAAGACGCATCCTCGCTCCAACAGATTCCATTCGAGTTGGTCACACGAGGAATCTTTTTGTGCAACTGCCCCTCACGATCAAACATATAAAGTGATGCATTGCCCACCAGCTTTGTGGTACTGATCGTGCCAGCCCAAAACCTCCCTGAAGGGTCACACATGCCGTCATTAAATCGATTCTCTGGTCTTTTTGCAGATTCAGGATCGGCAAGAACCTTTTTCTCACCACTCTGTAGCCGGAAGCTGAATATTCCTGAATCTCCAGCACATAACAAACCTCCATCGTGTGTTGGCGTAACTGCACCGATTCGTTCACCAACGTCCCATACATCCTCGTTGTGTGAATCGGGACAAAGGCGAATGATAGAGTGACCTTCAATATCCACGTACAGTAGCGAGTTGTTCCAGAAACGCGGACCTTCACCCCACTTGGAAACATATGTTCCGACAGGTTTTATAGCTAGATGGTCACCCATAGAATTCAATGAAGAACATCCTCCATGACTGAAGACAAAGGGCTTCCACAAGACACACCCCTTATGAACGTCTAAGAAGGCACCTATCGCTTCCAACGTCTACTTTACAGCAACGATATAGCACAACCAACTCGGATAGCTTTCAGCCTGTTCGGCTTTGATCCACTCACCCGTATCTTCGCCATCTTCGTCTTCTTCTTCCCAGTAGACATATGACTTCTTGAAACCGGCTTCTTCGAGGAGTTCTCGAACCTCCGCAATCGTCCAGAATCTCCAGTTGTATTGAAAGGCATCCTGCAATTTGCTGCCATCAGCGAATTTGAATGAAATTGAGAAATCAGCCTCGTGTGTGACCGGATTAAACTGCACCTGTTTCCAGTGATAGCTAAAACCCTTTTTCCCTTTTTTCACAACTTTCTTTTCAACTGTATTTTCTGCATAGCAGTCACCACCGCCCATCATATCCATCACCATGACGCTCTGCCGACTCATGTTTGATCTGGCAACGCGGAAATATTCCAATAATTCTTTGCGAGTCTTGAATAGCCAGAAAGAAAAGTTTTGTGCGGCTAGAACGTCGGCACCTGGCCGCGTTTTTTCACGAACATCTTTTTCAAGGATGCGAACCCGTGAAGCCTGCGCGGATTGCAGCTTTGAAAGAATGTGTTTCTCCCCCCATGCCAATGGCTCTGGATCAAGGTCGACACCGAGTGCCGTACGTTGTCTGCCAAGCTTTACCCATTCACAACACACTGAGAAGGTGCCACAAAAATCTTCACGCAATGTGGTTGGCTTACGATGAAACTCATCCTTGAATGCTTTATCAAAAAATTCAACTTCATGCTCAGGAGACTGAACTGACTTCAAATAGCACTTGTACTTATCTGCTTTTTCTGCCATTGACCGACGCTTTTTTTGAGCACCCATAAAAAACTTTTCCTCGTCAAAAAGAACAACCACTTCCCTCGATTTTCAACCTGTTCTTGCAGGGCGTAACAAATGACGCCTGCTCTATGATGGTACTTCCGATTCAAAAGTAGTCAAAAGGACAGTAGACTCCTCGTCAGGAGCCTCGACCACTCATTGATTGACTCAACCTGACATGATCCTGCGAACCATATTTTTTCTTGCTGCAGTCGCTCTTGTTATAGAAATTGGTGCCGCCTCCGATCTTGTAACACCGCCAATGACTCATGAGGCACCAGCAGCAGGCAAGCGAGTCTGGCAACAAGCACCTGAGTATCATGGCACGGATGTTTATCACTCACTCTATCTCCCACAAAACTGGGTGCCCGGAGACAAATACCCTGTTCTGGTTGAATACACCGGCAATAAATTTCCACCAGGAAACGGAAGTGGTGAGGTGCGTGACGCCAACCTTGGCTACGGTATCAGCGGTGGCACTCAGTTTATCTGGATTGTCATGCCCTATATCGCCATGGATAACAACCACAATGCTGTTACATGGTGGGGCAACCGGGAGGCAACTGTTCAATACTGCAAACAAAATATTGGTCGAATCTGTTTAGAGTTTGGCGGTGATATCGACAACCTGCTGATCTGTGGATTCTCTCGTGGTGCAATTGCAACGAGTTATATCGGGCTTGCTGACGATGAAATTGCAGGGCTCTGGAAGGCTGTCGTCACTCACGATCATTTTGATGGCGTGAGAAACTGGCCATACCCACACAGTGACCGCCAATCGGCTCTTCACCGTCTCTCACGATTACAAGGAAGACCTGTCCTTGTATGTGGGCAGCATGCAACAGCAGTTCGTAAAGAATTCCTCGCTGAATACCTTGAGCTTGCTGACTTTACGTTCCTTGATGTTCCCGTAGACAGCATATTCAATATCCCAGAGGGCCCTTACCTGCATGCACACACTGATTTATGGATGCACCGCCCAAGTAGCTATCGTGATCGTGTAAGGAAATGGGTTCAAAAAGTCATACAGGATATCCCGGAAGGGTAAACAACTATTTCACGCGGCTGAAGATGTAAGCGAAGCGCACGATGTGTTTGAGGTGTTTCCGCATATGGAGAACGAACTGTATAAAAATGGTATTTTCGGCAGGAGTCAAACGTGCCATACCGTCTGTTAACCTATAGCTGTAACTATGAAATACGAGGGGACGTCTTACTCGCATCAATGTCCAATGCCGCAAAGCAGTTGGGTTTCCGACCATTGAAAAAATTAGTTGATAAGTAGTGAACAGAAACAATATCTGTTGTGTCTGGGATGAGAAAAACCAGTCAGGTACAGCATTCTTCTAGACCACAAAAGGTTCTCTTATGATCAAGCATTGCATCGTACTTACTCTCTTTTTCATTGCGCTCACATTTTCTATTTGTGGACACGCTTCTGACAAACCCTCTTCTGCGACCGAGTCGTCCCAACAAAGAGATAGTCGCATGCAGTGGTGGCGGGACGCACGCTTTGGAATGTTTGTGCACTGGGGCCTTTATTCTGGATTGGCTGGTACCTGGGAAGGCAAGCCTGTTGCAACGCAGGGCGGGATGGAGTGGATACAGCAACGAGTCAAAGCCGACACAGCAACCTATGCAAAGAATGCGATACCCCTATTTAAGCCAAAAGAAGACTTTGCAACCCAGTGGGCTCAGATGGCAAAGAATGCTGGCTGTCGATACCTTGTCTTTACCACAAAGCACCACGACGGCTTTGCATTACATGATTCAAAAGTAAGTGAATTTGATGCCGGTTCTGTACTTCATCGTGATCTTGTCCAAGAGATCGTTGATGCCTGCCGGAAAGAAGGGCTTCGAGTCGGATTCTATCACTCCGTTATCGATTGGCATCATGATCAATATGCATATCTCTTGTCGAAGGAGTTGCCCTATCCAATCAAAGGGCAGCCATATCCGAATGGCCATCGAGACCATGAAAAATATATTCAGTTTCTGCACGCACAAGCGAATGAATTGATGTCCAATTATGGACAAGTGGACGTTGTCTGGTGGGATTACAGCTCAACAGACTTCCAAGGAGAACGAGCCTGGAAAGCCTTTGAACTCATGGATCGCGTCAAGGAGAAGCAACCCCAGATCATCATGAACAATCGACTTTTTCGAATTCCTGAAGCTGGTTTTAGTGGCATGGGAACTCATGCGGTCACTGATCAATTGGACCCAACCTATGGTGATTTCATCACACCTGAACAGCACATTCCAGCAACCGGACTCCCTGATCTCGATTGGGAAACATGCATGACCATGAATACAACATGGGGGTTCAGTGAACATGATCATGCATGGAAATCTGATGAGACACTCATTCGAAATCTCATCGACGTCGCAAGCAAGGGTGGAAACTATTTATTAAATATTGGTCCCACGGGCGATGGCAGCGTTCCAGAGGAAAGTATTGCGTCACTCAAAGTAATTGGTGACTGGATGAAGACCAATGGTGAAGCAATATACGGCACAAAGGCCAGCCCTTTTGAAAAACTCAGTTGGGGACGATGCTCACAAAAGCCACTGCCTGACGGAAAGATTCGACTATACTTACACATCTTTGATTGGCCTGCTGATGGGAAGCTTATTCTGCCGCTTGGAACGAATACCACCGCAACTGCCCGACAACATGCTGATGGCAAAGAGCTTCGTGTTACATCCGGTCCAGAGCAGACAACAATACTTGTTGGTGAACCTATTCTTCACAACATTGCTACTGTTGTTGAACTCGACGTTGATGGACCACTCCAAGTATCTCAGTAGTATCTGGGCTTAAGTACATCGACACTGTACTTAAAAGCCTGTTTCAGAAACACTG
>JAUWWJ010000522.1 GCA_030616935.1 Planctomycetaceae bacterium | reverse complement strand
TGAGGATCGCTTCAACTTTATTTGGAGTCCCTACCAATGCTTGTCGTTCAGAATTCAATAATTTTTGTAACAGATTCACTTCACGTGCTGTTGGCTGCCGGCTGACTGCAATACGGAATCCATGGTCAATACGTGATGCATCAGTGTTATCCGGTGACTCAGAGAGCATGCGTCTTCCAAAAGCAAAGGCAGCGTCGGTGTACACTGGATCATTTAATAGAACCAGTGCCTGAAGCGGTGTATTGGACCGAGAACGACTTGTCACACACGTCATACGATCGGTTGCATCAAAAGTCACAAAACTTGGGTATGGGCTACCTCGCTTGAGAACAACATAGATGCCACGACGGTATTGTTGCTCACCCGGACTCACTTCATATGTATATTTCTGACCACCAACCTTCGTCCACAAACCATTTGGCTGCGGTGGATGGATCGATGGCCCACCTTTTTCAGTACTAAGTAAACCAGCTATAGAGAGTGCATTATCCCGAACACCTTCTGCATCCAGACGGAATCGCGGGCCTCTTGCAAGCCATTTATTTTGAATGTCTTGCAACCGTTTCTTCGAAGTCACGGTTGAAGACTGCCGATACGTTCTGCTGGTTACGATGCGACGAACCAGTTTTTTGAGGCTCCATCCATTTTCCATGAATTCGACTGCAAGACTGTCGAGTAGTTCTGGATGGGTTGGTCGTTCACCTTTGACGCCGAAATCCTCGAGCGTGGTGACAATACCTTGGCCAAAAATCTCAAACCAGACTCGATTCACAAACACTCTGGCTGTTAATGGATTGTCTTGTGACACGAGCCACTTGGCAAGCATGAGTCGGTTCGCGGGACCTTCGGTCGTTCCACCGAGCGCACCCGGCGTACCCACATAAACCTGCCGTAAGGGGTCAGTAAAGTCACCACGGTTGAAAACAAAGGTTTCACGCGGCTTCGCCCTTTCTTGCATCACGAGTGTCTTTGCATCTGGAATAGAGGCTAGCTTATTTTGTAATTGCCTGACTTTCTTTTCTATTATCTTCAAACGCACATCGGCATCGTCCTGCTGATCCTGTTGATCGACTAAAGTCTCTCCACCACAGGTAGTAGGCTGTTCACTTTCATCTTTATTACCATTCTTCTCTGTTTTGTCCCCCTTAAATTTTTTCACAGCTTTCCGAGCATCACTGAGACTTTGGCTGATGAATTTTCGTTCCGCAGCCCAAGGATCGTGGCTTAAGTTCATTGATGGGCCAATGAACTTGATTGAAGATGGTACCTTTGGATTGGCTCGTTCTGCTTCTGCTTCTGTTGAATTAAAATATGCTGCAAAGCGGTAGTACTCTTCTTGAGAAAATGGGTCGTATTTGTGATCGTGACATTGAGCACATTCAAGCGTGACTCCCAACCAGACAGCAGCCGTTGTGTTCACTCGGTCAAAAACCTGATTAATGCGACTCTCTTCAGGATCCGTTCCTGCTTCTACGTTGGTTGGTGCGCATCGATGGAATCCCGTAGCGATTCGTG
>JAUWWJ010000324.1 GCA_030616935.1 Planctomycetaceae bacterium | reverse complement strand
GCACCCAGGTCACCATCGAGCCGGTCTCGCAAGCTCACTGTGCCAGCGGCCTCATCTCGAGGGCCGCACACCACCATTGCAGGGATCAGTTCAAGCTGTGCCTTTCGGATTTTGGCACCAAGTTTTTCAGCATCAAAATCAACACCTACACGCAAGCCAGCTGCGCGAAAAGCCGCTTCAACTTTTTTGGCATATGCTTCACTCTTTTCGCTGACGGGCAGAATCCGAACCTGCTCAGGCGCAAGCCACAGCGGAAACGCACCGGCAAAGTGTTCAATCAGCACGCCAATAAATCTCTCCATACTGCCCAGGGGGGCACGATGGATCATGACGGGTTTATGTCGACCGCTATCCGAACCGATGTACTCGAGATCAAAACGTTCGGCACTCGGCAGGTTGTAGTCCAGCTGTACCGTGCCAAGCTGCCATTCACGACCAAGCGAGTCATTAATAACAAAGTCAATTTTCGGACCATAGAACGCTGCTTCGCCCGGTTCTGGCTCACATCCCGGAAGATTCATTTCGCGGGCAACTTTTTCAATTGCTGCCTCTGCTTCGTCCCACCGCTTGGGATCACCGACATACTTGTCACTTGATTTATCTCGGAATCCGAGACGAACACGATACGAATCAAAGGCCAGGCTTTCAAGCACCTTCAACGTGAAGTCGATACAGCCTGCTACCTCATGTTCGACTTGATCTGGTGTACAGAAAATATGGGCATCGTCTTGGGTAAAGCCACGTACCCGTGTCATTCCACCAAGTTCACCAGACTGCTCATATCGATAGACCGTGCCAAACTCAGCGAGTCGTAATGGCAACTCACGATAACTCCGCGGCCGAGCTTTATAAATCATCGTATGATGCGGGCAGTTCATTGGCTTGAGCAGATACTTCTCATCTTCATGCATCTCGATTGGCTTGAACTGGCTGTCAGCGTAGTAGGGATAGTGGCCTGAAATCTTATAGAGATCCACTTTCCCGATATGTGGGGTGTATACCGGCTCATACCCACGAGCGGTGAGTTCCTCACGAACAAATCCCTCAAGCACAGTTCGCAACGTAGCACCTTTAGGCATCCAGAGGACAAGCCCGGAACCGACCAGAGGACTAATCGTAAAGAGGTCCAACTGTTTTCCGAGCACACGGTGATCTCGCTTGCGTGCTTCCTCTAGCGCTTCGAGGTGACGGTCAAGGTCTTGCTGCGTAAACCAGGCTGTCCCATAGAGTCGCTGAAGCTGTGCATTGTTTGCATCACCCTTCCAGTAGGCGCCGGCAAGGCTCGTCAATTTAAAGCCACCGATACAACCTGGGCTTGGAACATGTGGTCCCCGACAAAGATCAACAAACTCACCCTGCCGATAAAAAGAAAGTGAGGGGTGTTCCGCTAAACCGGTTTCAATATGCTCTACCTTAAGCGGCTGGTCGAGGTCACGAACGATTTCAATTGCCTTTTCACGACCAACTTCAACTCGTTCAAAGGCTTCATCTTCTGCAATGATCTTCCGCATTTCTTTCTCAATTTTTGGAAGATCTTCTTCTGTAATTGGCTCTTCAGCTCGCATGTCGTAGTAGAACCCTTCACCTACTGTTGGACCAAATGCCAGCTCGACACCTTTAAACAGCCGCATCACGGCTCGTGCCATAATATGTGCAGCCGAGTGTCGCATGACTGGAAGGGCACGCGGGTCACCTGGTAATAGAAATTCAACCGTTGGCTCTTCTTCTTCAGGAAGAAGACTATCGAGTCCAAAAACTTTGCCAGCAACGACTGCAGCAATGGGTATTTTCTTCTTCTTCGTCTTTTCTGTCACGAACGTTGCGACGACATCTGCAAGACGAGAGCCCGCTGGAAAAGTCTGAGGTTCGGGCGTGGCAGAAGAGTTTTTGGGATCAACAAGATGAATGGTCGGCATGAATCGAAACGTCCTTGTCTTTCAGATACAAGAAGAAAGTAAAAACACTAAGCAACTATGGCACAGTAACGTGCCTTCGGCCCTCTGGACAAGACGGGCTTATGCCTGTCCTGTTGGTTCCTGATACACCTCAGCTGCTCGCCTCATTTTTTCGTGCTCAAGACGCCTCAGATTATAGGCTGTAATTACATCTTTTCGGGTAATAATACCAATCAAATGCTGCCGGTCTTCAGCCGATACCACAGGAAGTTCATCGACGTTGGTGGCCGTAAACTTGCCAAGGGCTGTATTGAGATCGTCGTTCGGTGTCACCGTCACGACATTTCCGTTCATAACATCTCGAGCGTTGGCAATCTGCCAGATTGTGTCGTCATAGAGATAGCCTCGTACATCTTCTTCTGAGAAAATACCGACGAGTTTCCCTTGCGCATCGACGACAGGAAAATACCGTTGAACTGATTCTGCCAATGCATGAACGATGTCATCCAGTGTTGTTCCCTCGTGGATCAACTTGAGAGACGGAGCCCGTTTGAAAACATTGTCTACCTTGATGCCCTCAAGGACATCAACGAAGAAATCACCACGATGCGCTGGTGAATCAAGTCGTGTTGGCACTTGCTTGATGTAGAGCGTCCAGCGACGACCTAGCAGGAAGGTAAGTGTGGAAACCCAAAGCGTTGGCAGCAGCAGACTGTACCCACCGGTCATTTCACTGACCATTAAAACTGTCGAGAGTGGGGCCCGTGCGCACCCAGAAAAGAAACCTGCCATACCAACAATGGCAAACGCTTGCGGTTGCTTGACAAGGTCAGGCCACAGCGAATGAAAGACAATACCTACGGCTCCACCGAGGCAACCGCCAATGACCATTGATGGGCCAAAGACACCACCTGATCCACCCGATGAAATAGTCAGTGATGTTGTCAGGATTTTAACAAGTGCAACGGTAATCAAGAGCATCGGCCCAACTGTTTCACCTGCAGTAAACAATTTTTGCAGGAGGCCGTACCCGCTGCCAAGAACAGCGAGTGCGTCATGATTTTGCTCAAAGGCAAACCAGAGCCCCACACCAACGAGTCCTGCGAGTGCAGCGCCAATCAGTGGTTTCACATGAGGCGGGATGGAAAGCTTTTTGAATAGATGATGAATGCCATAGAACGTTTGAATGTAAAGGACACCCGCAAGTGCCAGAACAATTGCCATGGCACCGTATGGCAACAGTTCTAATGGAGAATCGATTGCGTATCGAATGTTTGCACCAAACAGTGGCACAAAGCGAAGTGAAGGAGGCAGCCAGAGGCAGAAAACAGAATAGGCAACTGCTGATGAAATTGCTGCTGGCACGATGG
>JAUWWJ010000187.1 GCA_030616935.1 Planctomycetaceae bacterium | reverse complement strand
GTTGCGTACGTAGAAAACTTGAAGCCCCGACGATACTCGTACTTGTCGACAGCCCGCATCAGGCCAGTGTTACCTTCTTGAATAAGATCCAGGAAGGAAAGCCCCCTGTTTCGATATTTCTTCGCAATTGAGACAACGAGGCGAAGGTTTGCGGCAGAAAGATTTCGCTTCGCAGCCTCGTATTCTGCTTTTAGTTTGTCGAGAGACGAAACTCTATTGCGAAGAGACTTTGGACTTTCCTGTGTCGAAATCATCGGGTCGCGAAGTTCTTTCCGCATATCTGCGCGATCATCACACGAAAGGGTACCGGATTTGATTTGTCGAAGATCTTCCTGTAATCGGTCCATTCGTGCGGACATGCCTTTCAGGAGTTTCATCATGGGTTGAACTCGTCGTGTTCGAAGGCTGAGTTCTTCAACAAGCGTAAGCGTTTTGCCGCGAGTTCGGCGGAATCTGAGTCGTGCCTGCCGCGCTTCAGTACGTCCAGTACGCGTGCTGATGAGCAGTTTGAAATCAGCGTTGTTCTGCTCCATTAGACGGTCAAGCGTTGGCAGGTTATGTGGCATGCGAGCGAGAATCTGTTCTTTTGTAAGACGTTCAGTCAGTGACACCTTGATCGTCCGATCGAATGGCAACTTGCCTTCATGCACTCGACGGAGTGTTTCAACGGTTGACTGCATTGCGAAGCCACAGCCAAGAATGGCACGACGGAATCGTTTTCGAGTGACCTCGATCCTCTTTGCGAGTGAAATCTCTTCTTCTCGAGTAAGCAGAGGGATTTCTGCCATCTGAGCGAGATACATGCGGATTGGGTCATTCGCGGCATTTGATGGAGGCGTCGTAATTGCTTCATCCCGCCGTGGGCGACCCGGCTTTGTTGTGACTGGTTTGGCTGTTGTCTGTGCAGTGATGGCTGGCTCGAGGTGTTCAGGTAGTTCCTCGACAAGTTCGATGCCTTTGCCATCAAGAGCAACAAGGAGCGCATCAATCTTTTCGGGATCCATAGCTTCGTCAGGAAGATACTCATTCACCTGATCAAAAGTCAGGTAGCCAGTTCGACGACCTTCGGCAATTAAGCCATTCAGGTCAGCACCTTGAATGCTATCGGACTCTGTTTGCATCGGTTGCACCGCACCTTCGGGAGGCGTTGCGGAGTCCTGCCGACTTGTGGACGAAGCGTTATTCATTGTCATCTACTGGTTCTCCTTCACCGGCGTATCACCCAAGTGATACGCACTCTTCAATCAACTCGTCCACCACCTCCCAAATCGCATCTGACGGTATGCCAAAAGAAACGATTCGAATGTAGTGACGAGATGGACATCCTCACCCCTCCTTGGGATCGGTCATGCCCTGAGCAGCACGTCTTGCTGAGACGAGTTGCTCGATCATCGCTGCCTCGTCGTCCGGCTGGAGCGGCGAGGTTTTCAATGTTCGGACGGTTTGCCAGGCAGTTTTGTCAGCCTGACGTCTTTCCAATGCTTCACTAAGGTGATGCAAGCGGCCAATTTGATCAAGATGAGTCTGTTCACGAATTGACTCATCTAGTTGTACTAGTAGTCCGTGGAGCTCAGTTGCTGGTAATTCCAGCAGTAAGGCTGCCAGACTTGGTGGCTTTTCAGCGGCAATCAGGCTCTTTGCGGCTCTGAGGATTATTTTTGCCGGTTCTGCCGAGAGTTCATTCTCAGAAATACGTTCAAGCAGCCCAGAGACCTCGTCAGGGGCAGCAAGAACCGCTGATAGAACTTCTCGGTCCCATGGAGCGAGCTCGGCTGCGTCGACACGGAGACCCTCCGGGGTAGGGGAGCCGGCATTTGCGCGTCTGGAGCGAGTGAGTTCCTGAAGTCGTGCGTGGAGAGCGTCTCGCGACAGTCCAAATCTGCGAGCAAGCTTTCCAAGAATCTGGTCCTGCCGTAGTTGTCTTTGTGAAGGAGGCAGTGGAGATCGCGGAGATACTGCAGAAAGAATTTTTAAAACACTCTCCACAGCCTTCAAGGCAACCTCATCTGAGGCATCTTGGGGTAACCGCTCGAATGTTTCCCTCATTCTGTAATCAAGCGGATCGACGGCCTCATCGATAATGGCCTCGAACGCTTCAGGGCCAGCTGTGAGGCATTGATCACACGGATCAACACCGGTGGGCAGTCGTGCGATCCGTATGTCAACGGGTTCGGCAAGCAAAACCTCGAGCACCTCGTCTGCGCGTCGGCGGCCCGCATCGTCACCATCAAGCACCACAACAATGCGATCTGCATAGCGACGCAAAAGACGTGCATGTCGCTGACCAAGTGCCGTACCGAGAACCGCAACAACGTCGTGGATGCCAGCCTGTCGTGCAGCAAGACAATCTGTATAGCCTTCCACGACGAGGGCTCGTTTCGAATGACTGATGGCCTCTCGAGATGAGTCAAGGCCGTATAGCATCGATTGCTTAGAAAAAACAGGAGTTTCCGGAGAGTTGATGTATTTTGCACTGTCAGGTGGAGCGTTTGGTAGTACTCGTCCACCAAATGCAACGCATCGACCCTGTGGGTCGCAGATGGGAAACATGATCCGTCCACGAAATCGATCGTAATGTCCTGACCGATCTTGGCGAGTCACAACTAGTCCGGCTTGTTCGAGATGGCCCGTCGAAATACCTGACGCCTGTGACTGCCCAAGGAGCCAGTCCCATTCGTTGGGTGCAAAGCCAACAGAGTGAGCTTGCAGCGTGTCATCTGTCAGACCTCGCTCGCGGAGGTATTCACGTGCTTCTTTTGCAAGTGAGCTGTTTCTGAAACAGTCAACAAAACGATCTGATGCCCATGCACAGGCCTCATAGAGAGAACGCTTTACATCACTTCCCGGTCCATGCCCTCGAGACAGCTCTATTCCCGCACGATCGGCAAGTTGTTCAAGTGCCTCACGAAAGTCCAGTCGATCCATCCGCATCAGAAAACTAAATGCATCACCACCGACATTACACACCCAACAACGAAATGTCTGACGTTCTGGATTGATCTGAAGGCTGGGCCGTGAATCTTCATGCCAAGGACAGAGACCAACAAAGTTTTTTCCACTGCGTCGAAGCGAAATATAACTGCCGGCAAGATCAACAATATCGATCGCTTCACGTACGCGTTCTTTAACATCATCACCCTGCGCGGCACCACCCGCATCATGGCCGGTGTGTGGGTTCAGATTGTTGATGGGAGGGTGCATCGGTGAACGACTTTTCGACAGTATCGAGTGATTGAAAACGATGTGGTAATTAGATTTTCTTGTTCTGCATCATGGGACGGCATACCCTATCGTTCTAACCCGCCGCGATCAGGTGACAAACAGAAGTTTTTTTACCAATGCGTATTTTCACATTTCGGGATGAAATGTGAAAATACGCAAGTTGGGTGACTGCTTTTTGCGAAGAAATGTCGATTTCCGGGTTATTCTCAGGTGAGGAGCTTTTGGACGCTTTCGAGCAAGCGGTCCATTGCAAACGGTTTGCGGATATAGTCATCCACCCCGAGCATCTCAGCATAGGCTCGATGTCGATTGCCCTCGTTTGCTGTCACCATGATGATGCGAATTGGATGATTATATTCACGGCGTAGTTTTTCAAGAACAAGAAATCCGCTTCGTTTCGGCATCATCATGTCCAAAACCACAAGATCAGGATTTTCTCGTTCGGCGACTGCGATTCCTTGACTGCCATCTCGCGCGACGAGGACCGAGTGGCCCTTCGCCTCGAGAATCGTACGCATGGACTCAATGATTTCTGCGTCATCGTCAACAAGTAGAATTTTTTTCACCGCAGCAGGAGTTGCTGCCTTGGTTGACTTCTTGGCACGGGTTGCTTTTTTTGCGCGTTTTGCTGCTGGCATTGAAAGTACTGTTACTGCAGGAGGGTTGTCGTGAAATCTACGTGTTCTTAATTGGCTACACTGATTCTAGCAGATTGGTTTGGGTTTGATGCGGTTCGGGTAGGACAAAATGAGACCGCACGGTTGGTGTAGGCTTTGTAGTGGTTGAAAACCAACGGAAATTCTTCATGCCGACCGACGAGCGGTTTCTCGGCCGAGAACAATGGCAGCTCCAAGAACGCCGCAGGCCGCCCCAATGCACACGTCACTTGGGTAATGAGCCATGCTGAAAATTCTCTGGAGGCAAGCGCTAGTCGCCACCACGACAAAGAAAATACGGCCTTGAGGGTATTTCCAAATTAAAACCGTTGCTAAAGCTGCTGCCGTCGCTGAATGCCCGGACGGAAAACTGTGAAGGTCATTGCTACGAAGAGGTCCGGCAACTACTGAGGCAGTGCCAAATGTGTCCAGAGCAGATGTCACAACCGAGAAGTCCGTTGCACGAGGACGTGATCGATCAATCAACACTTTCAGACAAAGAACTCCAAGTGGTCCAAAGAGCAGTCCACCAAGCATTCGAGCCCCATATCGTTTTTCTGTTGTGGGTTGAAATGTTGGCCATCGGATCGCAGGCCATTGAATTGACGGAAACTGAATAGACCGATCGAGGCAAAACGCACCAATCATGATCATGGCAACGCCAATGCCATGTCCGAAGACCTCGGCGAGGTCCAAGTACCGCATTAATTCCTTTGGTAGAGATGTCCTCTGAACCCATAAGGCCACGGAAACGTCAGTGGGAAAGGCAAGAATCCCGAGGGCGACGAGTAGTCCAGCAACAACCAGTCGCACCTTGAAGGCGGTGTTGTTTGGGGAAGGAGAGTTTTGTTGGTACGAAGAGTTCATCTAAGGAGTAGGAG
>JAUWWJ010000340.1 GCA_030616935.1 Planctomycetaceae bacterium | reverse complement strand
CGAGATCGACCACATCCATCGCTGGTGTGAGTACTTTGAAGCCAACCGCAGAGTCGGGCACGGAGGCTGTAAGGATTCCACTCGTGAGGACTGTTCTGTCGGGTGACACAATTTCAAATTCGGCAGGCCCCTGAAGCGTGACTGTGGCACCATTGCAAAAGTCCAACCGTGCAAGGCCGGTCTCCAGGTGTACTTTGCCTTTGTCGAACCGATCTCCCTGCGATCGTTCTTTAATTCCCCATTTCGCATGGGATGTGTACGCAAGTCTGGCAATTGCTGGAGAATCATTGTTCCGTTGTAATTGGGAGCCAGGGAAAAGTAGGAACATGAAGAGTGATGCAGCTGTCGCCAGAACCACTCCCGCGATTGCAAGCCCACGTTGTGACGGTCGAAATTGCGATGCTGTAGTTTGTACGGAGCTTGTCACGAAAGAATCGTTGGTGCTAGATAGTGATTCGACAGGACACCCATGTTCTTTGATAAGCCCTGTCACAAGTCGCAGGTCATTGAATTGCTGCACGCGATCAGTTGAGTGTGTAAGCTCACGATTGAGTAAATCCAGATCGTCGGCGTTGATTGCATCTTCCAAGTACAGTGTGGTCAGACGCAGGAATTCTTCGTTATTCACGAGGTGGACCCCCCCATGTCGTGCGCAACTATTTTTCTTTCGATACATTGCGCAAGTGTGACATAAATTCGCTGCAGAGACTTGTACACAGTCTCGGGTTTACGCCCGAGTTTCTCCGCCACCCGAGCCCCTGCCAATCCGTCAAAGTAACGCAGTGTGATTATTTGACGAGATTTTTCGCTCAATTCTTCAATGCAATTGTGGAGTGCGTCGACTCGTGCCGGCATGTCAGCGGTATCGCGTTGCTCAAGCTCGGCGTCGACAAGTTCCAGAATCGATTCGTCAAGCAACGCAGCCTTGTATTTCTGTTGACGAATGAACTCGTAACATCGGTTGCGAAGTACTTTCCATGACCAGTCACGCACATGTTGAGGTCCCTCGAAAGTGCTGTCGTTTTCGAACACTCGTGCCAGCATGTCTTGGTACGCGTCTTCAGACAAGTGGGACTGACGCAGAATCGACCACGCAAGGGCGATCTGTTTCGTCCGTTCGGGCATCAGTGCTCTAAGAATGTCAGTGCGGTCCATACCGTATATCATGCGCGAGATATGAAAGTGTGGACATTGTTTTGGAAAAAGAGTCCCCGTCTGGTGACCATTCTTGGCGGATGCCGCTGAAAACAGCATCAAATGGGAATGCACGCCATCTGAGAATTGATTGGTATCATGCTTTTAAAAGAGCACGAGACCGGACCCCGGGAGGGGACGGCAACCGACTGTCGGGCTGTGCCCGATTTGTGAGATCCTTGCGAAAGTGCTGTTGGCCCTCCTATCCTTATCAGGAAGTTTTCTGGGTAGGTTTTGATTTTCAAAAAGGTGGAAGACCATGCGGTTGTGTTCGTGCTTGATTTTTGTTGCTCTGGGATCTGTTGCCAGTGGTGAATGGAAGGTAGCTCCCGAGGCAATGGTGACTCGGTGGGGTAAACAGGTAACTCCCCAGAATGTTTGGAAAGAGTATCCACGCCCCCAATTTCGACGTGATGAGAACTGGAAGAACCTCAACGGTTTATGGCAGTATGCGATTTCCAAGAATGGCGTGACTCCCCAAGACTATCAGGGGGATATTCTTGTGCCCTTTCCTGTGGAGTCAGCACTGAGTGGTGTGCAGCGGTTGCTCGCCCCCGATGAGACGTTGTGGTACCGACGTATGTTTCGTCATCAAACGCGTGGCGGACATCGCACTCATTTGCATTTCGAAGCGGTCGATTATGAAAGCACCGTCTATCTCAATGGGAAAAAAATCGGGTCGCACGAAGGGAGCAGTGATCCATTCACCTTTGACATCACGGATGCATTACAGCCGGGGGATAACGAGTTGACTGTGAGTGTGATTGACCAGACCGCACCATCGCAGACCCTCGGGAAACAATCACTGCAGCCCAAAGGGATTTATTACACCCGCGTGTCAGGGATTTGGCAGACCGTATGGTTAGAAGATGTGCCTGAGCGACATTTTCGCATGGTTAAAATGAAGCCGAGGATAGCTGAGGGTACGTTGCGTGTGCTGCCAACTCTTGAGGGAGAGCCGTTGAAGGCAGAGCGTATTGTGATCACTGTCCGTGATGGTGATCGTGTGGTTGGTGTTGCTGATGCCGCTTTAAGCGTGCGGATATCTGATGCAAAGCTCTGGTCACCTCGAAGCCCGAGTCTCTATGACATCACCATGGAGTTGTTCGATGGTGAAGAACTGATCGATTGCGTTGAGTCGTATGCAGCCATGCGTGAGGTAGGAACTGTTCGCGGCCCTGGTGGCCAGATTCGCATGACCTTGAATGGCAAAGTGGTGTTCCATTACGGCACATTGGATCAAGGGTGGTGGCCTGACGGCTTGTTGACGCCCCCCAGTGATGCAGCGATGCGTTTTGACGTCGAGTATTTGAAGAAGTCCGGTTTCAACATGATCCGAAAGCACATCAAGGTTGAGCCGCGGCGTTATTATGCTCATTGTGATCGCATTGGGATGATGGTTTGGCAGGATATGCCGAGCACTGGCGGAAGGCCATTTTGGAGCAAACTTGCTCCCAATCCGGTTGAGGATGAATGGCATGCAGATCGCCATGAGCAGTTTGTCGAAGAATTGAAGTCGATGGTGGGAAGTCTTCGAAATCATCCATCAATTGTGATGTGGGTACCCTTCAACGAACGATGGGGCCAGCATGAGACCATTCGAGTTGGTCAGTTAATGGAAAATCTTGATATGACGCGTCTGGTCAACATTGCCAGCGGTGGGAACTTCTTTCCTGTTGGTGATGTTGTAGATCGCCATAATTATCCTGAACCGATGTTTCCGTTCGAGGACCAACGATTCAATGACTACGTGAAGGTAGTGGGTGAGTTTGGTGGTCATGGCCTTGTCGTCCCCGGTCATCAATGGAATTCAGAGATGCGGAATTGGGGGTATGGAGATTTGCCGACTACCAAAGACGAATACAGGCAGCGATACCAACACTCGTTTACTGAACTCATGAAACTCAGGCGCCGAGGCGTGGCGGCAGGTGTGTATACGCAGACGACAGATGTTGAGGG
>JAUWWJ010000431.1 GCA_030616935.1 Planctomycetaceae bacterium | reverse complement strand
CCGCCTAACTGGAAACATGTGTCTTTTGCGACGGGTGGACGATACGGTGATTCAGCAGACCGGAATGGTGTATACCCTGCCCGAAGCAAGCACCCTGGTGTAGTAAACACAGTGACGGCGGATGGTGCCACGCATACAGTGAGCGACGCTATCGACCTTACAACGTGGCAGAATCTTGGTGCCCGTCAGGATGGGAAGGTAGCCACGCTTCCTTAGATTTATTTTGTAGCGTGGTAGGACATCAGTCGCTGATGCAACTTTCGGAGAAATATATGTGCAAAGAAATAGCATGCCTTGTACTCGGTTTGAGTCTGTTCGTTGGATGTGGGGGTGGTGAAAAAGTGATTCGTGTTACCCCACCTTCATCTACGAATCAACTCCGAGACGTACTCAAGCAAATCGCCGATGCTGGAATGATCGACAGTTCGATCGAGTACGCCAAAGAACTTGTCGATAAGGTTGTCACAACGGATCCAGGTAAAGCAGAACTGGAACAATCAGTAAATGAACTTGAGCGTGCTCAAGGGAAAAAAGCAATCTCAAAAAAAGTTGAGGAGATGCTAAACATTCTTGAGTAGCTGGGAACTCGTAGTGCAACGCGGAGCATTACTCTGCCGATGGCGTACCCAGAAAATACCTATTTAGAAATTCACGTCGGTCGGTTTCGCAGCGTGTGTATTCAACCATGGCAAGTAGTTTCTGCTGGTCTCGCCGAAGTTTTTCAGCGAGGGATGATTCATTTGTAAGAGACTCTGGAAGTCCTCCATAGTGTGAAATCTGTTTTTCTGTACCGGCAATCTGCTTGCTGAATTCAATGGCCCCAAACCGCTCGAGCATGAGGAGGGCACTCTCAAGACGTCGGTCATGGCGTGCCTGTCGGCCAAGAATTTTTTCATTCAGCCACTCGATGCCAAACGCATTCACCTTTTCAAGATCATGTTCGAGTACATGATCGATCTGACGGTAGAAGTCAGCATTCGGATTTGCCCAACGGATGAATTCCATGAGCATAGGAAGATCATTTTGGTCATAGAGGAGAGTACATTGTGACGGGAATCCATCCCGACCCGCTCGACCAATTTCCTGATAGTAGCTTTCGAGTGAGCCAGGAACTTCGGCATGTGTCACGGTGCGAATATTGGATTTGTCGATCCCCATTCCAAACGCATTGGTGGCGAGAACGATTGGCTCTTTGCCACGAAGAAAGCGTTCTTGCATTCGCTTTCGGTCGACTGGTCGTAAGTTGCCGTGGTAACAGCCATGAGAAATACCTTCTTCTTCAAGGAGATGGCTAAACCGCTCAAGTGTTTTGATGAGTGTGAAGTAGACGATATGGCCGCCATCACCAGCCTGAAACTTTTTGAGGATGTGAAGAAGGTGCTGCAACTTATCGTCTTCGCCCCAGACCTCTTCGACGAGAAGAGCAAGATTAGGCCGTTGAATGCCTTCATGAAAAACCTGCACGTCAGCCTCTTCAAGGCCTAGTTGATGGACAATGTCCTGCTGTACCTCATGTGTCGCTGTAGCTGTGAGTGCGAGTGTGGTGGGATAACCAAGAAATGTACGAATTTCACCAACACGCGTGTAGTCTGGTCGAAAATCATGCCCCCATTGGCTTACGCAGTGTGCCTCATCAACAGCGAGTACTGGCACCTTTCGGCCACCCAGCACACGACGAAACTCAGATTTCTGAAATCGCTCCGGTGTGACATAGAGCAAGCGATACGAGCCATTTTCGATTTCATGATAGCGAGCGATCCGTGCTTCTTTGGTGAGAGAGGAGTTGATAAATGTGGCATCGATGCCACGAGCATTGAGCGCATCGACCTGATCTTTCATCAGTGCGATGAGTGGACTGAGTACGACCGTCAGGCCGTCCTGTACGAGCGCTGGCACCTGATAACACAGGCTTTTTCCGCCACCTGTTGGCATAAGAACAAGACTGTGCTTTCCGGCGAGTGTCCGTTCAATAATCGCTTGCTGCGTACCACGAAATGATTGATAGCCGAAGGTCTCTTGTAAAACGTCTTGGGCTGTTATTGGAGCCATTGTTAGGAATTCTACCACTGGTATGTTTTATCTGTCTGCATGCTATGGCAACCATGCCGTGCGGTGAAGGGTATCAGATAAAATGTATGTGAAGATTAATTTTTGTAACCGTCATATAGGTGACAA
The DNA here is from genome assembly GCA_030616935.1 of Planctomycetaceae bacterium. The sequence continues at coordinate 309 of JAUWWJ010000431.1, read as the reverse complement.
CAAGATACTGAAGGGAATGTCAGATGTATAAACCCATGTTACTTGTTGTGTTGTTTCTTTTTGTAGCCCTGTGGAATGTCGCAACGGTTGAAGCTGGTCAACGGTACGAACTTTCTAAGCGAGCAAGTGAGATCGATACGGCTGCACAGGAGCATCCAGAATTAGGCTTTGTTTTCTCAGACCCAAAAACTGGAAAACCTGCTGATATAGAACATGCCATTGTTGATACCCGCGTGCCCTCAAAGCGTCGGCTCGTTATCTGGTTGATGGCATATAGCCCAGAACTTTTTGACAGACTTGCAGGATATG
>JAUWWJ010000292.1 GCA_030616935.1 Planctomycetaceae bacterium | reverse complement strand
CTCACAACGAGGATTGGTACCACAATAACAATGAGTGTTGCGATCCAACGCGAAGTCACAACCTGTCGCACGGGCGCAGGCATGCCATACGTGGCTAGTCCAAGAATTTTCTGAGCAGAGTTTTGTTTGGAGCGTGCCATACAAGAAAGTCTCCGGAGGCGAGTTGGATGTCGACTGCGACATCGTTCTTAACGGAGAATCTAGAAATGCAAAAGCCGTGAAGCAAGAGAACTTCACGGCTTTTACGAATCTTTATAGGAGCTCAATATTTACGATAGAACGTCATAAATTGGGTCCCCACCGCCGCCGATCTTAAATGGCCTTCCATTTGGAGCAAAATGCTCCTTATTTGGGTCCAGGCCGCAGGCGACTGTAATTGTGCTATTGAAATCTGTAATTCCGACAGGGTCTTCATCAATACCATGACCCTTTTCGTCAGATTTCCCGTAGACGGCTCCGCCTTTGATACCGGCTCCGGCAAGCACATATGAGAACGCCGCAGGATGATGATCACGACCTGCATTTTGGTTTATCGCCGGCGATCGTCCAAACTCACTGGCAAGAACAATGAGAGTCTCACTGAGAAGACCACTACTATCAAGGTCACGAATAAGTGCACCGAGTGCTTGATCAAGAGCAGGAGCTTTACTTGCCATACTACCGGCGACGTCATTGTGCATGTCCCAGCCACCGTAATCAACTTGAACGAAGCGGACGTCCTTTTCAACGAGGCGTTTCGCGAGAAGTGCTCCAAGACCTACCTTAGAAGATCCATAGCGTTCTTTCACTTCTTCTTTTTCTTTTGTGAGATCAAATGCTTCAAGGTCAGCACCACCCATAAGCTTGACTGCATCTTTATACATCTGATTGTATGACTCAAGTTGGTAGCCGGCGTATCGTTCTCGGAAGCCCGCATCAATACGGTCAGCAAGCGACAACCTTCGTTTGAATACTTCGTCTGTCAAATAGCTTGGTAGCTCCGTGTTTTCAATTCCTTTTTCTGGATCAGCAACAGGAACAGGGGTGAGCGATGGGTCAAGAAAACCTGCACCAGGATGACCGTTTCCTCCACTATTTACCAATACAAAAGGAGGGAGTGCCTTATTAATTTTACCCATTTCATTGGAAACCCATGCACCCATTGCAGGATGTCGAATACTGTTGAGTACCGGATACGACGTTTGTAGCCAATACCGAGCTTTGCTGTGATCAGCTGTTTCCGTTGTCATTGAGCGGACAATAGCAAGCTTGTCTTGGAGTTCTGCAAGATTTGTCATGTGTTCGCCAAACATAATGCCAGGAGTCTTTGTTTTCACGACACCTACATCACCCTGAATACTTGGCTGCTCAGGTTTTGGATCGAATGTGTCAATGTGACTCATCGCGCCGCTCATATAGAAGTAAATAACCTTTTTTGCTTTTGTAGCGCTCGTTGCAGGTGCCGCCTCAAGTACACGGGACCACGGTGACATGACGCTCACACCAAGAGTTGAGGCAATACCGGAAAGAATTGCCCGCCTGGTTTGGTGATTCTCAACATGTTTTTCGTAACGTTTGTGAAACATAGTATGGACTCCTGTCATGTGGATCGCGTGTGAGTTATGTGTCTATTTTTGGCTCACCGAACATCCGTTTATAACGACAACGGCTTTTCAATGAGAATGTTCTGCCTGTCTAATCAATAAAGAGAAATTCACGAGTGTTTAAAAGTGCCCAAATGAGATTTCCGCAACCTGCAGCTGGACTTGATGCCTGTTGGATTTCTTGTTCAGCGGCCCGCCGCATATCAGTATCTGGCTCATGGGTCAGTACAGCAAGGAAGATCGTATCAACAGCGCTCTTCATAGTTTTTTGCTGTGAGACTGAATCATAAATCACAGACCCTTCCGACAACATGGCGTGGGTCATCCATCCGTTAAAGAGTGTCAGAATTTGAGGAACTGTAGCGGACCTTCTTGCAGTTTCTATTGTTTCTCGGTCTCCCTGACCGAATTGACGGAGTAAATGACTTGCTCCACTCGGCTGCGGTAGTTCACTTGCCCGCGCAAGAACCAACCCGTTCAAGCCACAGTTTTTATTGCGACTCCTACTTAGATCTCGATTGTATTCGTTGTAATTTTTGTATGACTGTTCAAATTCTTCATAGTCAAGGACAGACATGTCGATGCCGTAGACAGTCTGCAGGTCTTGTGCAGTCGGGCGTTGGTAGGCCCACTCATTTGTTGCAATGAGTGTGAGAAGCGAATCCCAGAGCTGTTCAGCAGTCATCCGCTTCAGTGCTGGTCCAGCGAAGCGGTGCGGCTCAGCTGCTGTTGGGTCGTAAATAACCGCAACGTTCTGATAGGTATCTGTTGAAACCAATAACCGTACAAATTCACGCAGGTCAAAATTGAGACGAAGCATCTCATCAGTGAGATGCTCCAGCAACTCTGGAATTGCCGGTATGTTCCCTTCTTGGAAGTCGTCGATAGGCTCAACAAGCCCGACGCCCATTACTTTTTTCCACATACGATTGGCGATGTTGCGGGCAAATTGCCTGTTGTCTGCGGATGTTAGCCAGGCAGCAAAACGCGTCCGGTTGTCTTCGTTTTCTGCAAATTCAGGGATTTTTCCCCACAGTACTGCCGGTTCGACCACATCAAGTGGCTCACCATCATCATATTGGTAGTCATGTGGTAGCCGGAACTCATCGTCCATGCTGCTAATCATCTTCGTTTGTGCACCATAAAAATTCCGAATTCCACCCCCGACCTTCTTCTCATCAATGGCCATTTGCATGCCATAGTTGAGGAGCCTCAGATTCGGAATCAGTTCATCTTGATTTTTAAATGGTGTGTTTGCAGACGGTATGTCATTGCTGCCTGCTTCGGCATCATCTGGTCCAAACGAGGCAGTACCCATTCCACCAAAGAGAACCTGTTTTGCTGAAAATCGGCTGCCATTTGTCAAAGCTGCTAATTTGTAAAACTCCTGTTGGGTCCAGCGATCAAAGGGATGATCATGACACTGGGCGCATCCGATTTGGGTGCCGAGGAACACTCGAACAGTATTGTCTACATAGGCCAGAGGCATACCTGCATCACGAAGCTGAAAACCAGTCGCTGGGTTCTCTACAACGCGACCATTAGCCGTTAGAAGACTATTGACCCATTTGTCATATGGCATGTTTTCGGCAATCGATTCCTTCACCCATGCCATATAGGGCTCGAAGAAGATATCCCGGCTTGGCCGTTCTTTTAGCCGAAGGATATCCGCCCAATAGTTATAAAAGTGACTGACGTACCCAGGGCTCTCGAGAAGATCGTCAATGAGTTGTCCACGTTTTTTCCTGTTAGTGGATTCACAGAATGCACGAGCTTCATCGATGGTGGGTATACGACCGGCAAGCTCTAAATATGCCCTTCGTACAAATTCATGGTCATTGGTCCTGTCAACGGTCTTGGTACCATTTTCATTCCAATAAGCCTGAAGAATTGAATCAAACTGTGCCGCTGCTTGTTCGATTTCTGGTCGCGTGTCGCGATCAATTGGTGCTACCGTGAGTACGGTACCCTCTGGTTTGACG
>JAUWWJ010000487.1 GCA_030616935.1 Planctomycetaceae bacterium | reverse complement strand
GGACTTGTCCTGGATGAACTTGAAAAAATTCCCTCAGTAGGTGATGCCTTTCGATGGAATGGTTTATTAATCGAGGTTGTTGATATGGATGGTCGGCGGATTGACCGCCTTCTTGTTCAACAAGTATCCCCAGACGGCAAATAATTGCTGTGAAATCGTATAGATTTTGCAGGGCAGTCCGCGATGAAATCAGTCAGCAAATACGTTTTGCTGCCAGGCGAGTTTTCTGAGACGGTGTTTCGTTGCGTTCAAAAACAGCCCGCCACACGGGAGCACCTGCAAGTCGCGTGCGTCGTTCGAAGTGAGTGCGGTATGTGGTTTCCGGACCACCTGGAGACTCATCAGACTGTTGATTGAATAGTGAAGTGTCATCGACAGTTTTCGTAGCTTCATGAAAATACTCTTCAACATCAGTCCAGATGTGAAGCTGTGCCCCAGACTGCATGATCCGACCAGCGTGTTCAAGAAATTCTGGATTTAAGATTCTGCGTTTTCGATGCCTGGCTTTCCACCACGGGTCTGGGAAATAGACGTGGACTCCCGATATTGATGCGTTGGGGAGTGAATGGCGGACTAAATGCATGGCATCGCCGTGAAGAACAATACCATTGACTGCGTTTAATGATGCCAGTCGAGAGGCAGCCATTCTGGCGTAGCCAGCGCTTACTTCAATGCCTAAAAAATTTCGATCTGGGCTTGCTGATGTAACAGAAGTTAAAAACATTCCTTTTCCGGTTCCAACTTCCAATTCAACAGGACCTGATTGACAAAAGAGTGTTGTCGGATCAAGAGGAGATGCCAGGTCGGTTAGGATTCGCAAATTCCGTGAAAGATCGAGATCTTTCGGAGGCTTTTTAGGGTGGCGCCGTGGCATGGCAACTATTGGTGAGGAGCCAGAGGAGTCAGGATGTTGATGTGGTCTGGTTGGCGGCAAGGAAATCAACAGGCAGAGGAACGCCCTTAATCACACCGTCCACGACAATATTGGTATCGACCAGTCCCTGAAAACGACAAACGATCATCGCTTTGGGCCGTACCCGTACTCGCTCCACAGCAATAACGAGTCGTTCACCTGGCCGAACAGGCTCTCGAAACCGGACGTCTTCTAGGCCGCCAAAGCCAATCATTTCCGCCTCAAGTAATTGATACTTTTGGGAGAAGTAGCTAGAGAGTTGTGCAGCAGCCTCGCACATAATGACTCCCGGCATCAACGGAACATTTGGAAAATGCCCTCGGGCCCAGAACTCTTCTGCCGTCGTATCTTTATATCCAACACAGAGCCCGCGCTCCGTATCTTCATGAACAATTGCCGTTAACTGTTCCATTTCGAAACGTTGCTGGTTGTAGCGACGAATTTCCTCAATATCAGCAATGACAGTGCTGAGGTCATATTCGTTCGGATGAATGATAAAGTCGCGAGGGGGCACGGAAGGCTGCTCCAGAAATGGTCTTAGTGTAAGTGACTAGTTGTGTAGAACGACGGCAAGCATTGGCCTCGAGGCTAGTTGTCGGTTGTTATGTCTTGATGTGCTTTCGTTTTGCTTTCCTGGCCTTACTGTTAGCTGGCCTTGAACCATGATTGGCCTTTTTGATTGTTCTGTGCGGTTTTGACATAACTTGTTACTTCCTTCATTATTTTTCAAGAAATTGCGAATTTGTAATTTACCACGGTATTCGTGCAGTTTCCACGGCGTCTACAGACTTTCCCAGAGAGACGTTCGGAATGCTCCGAAGCCGGCTTAATTGAGCAGGAGAGGTCCTGTCAGAGCACTATTTTTGGTTTTCTTCAGTACTTCTTCGTTCCGCGTCAAGAGATTCACGTATCGACGTCCGCAAGATATCAACAAAGCTTGCAATCAG
>JAUWWJ010000045.1 GCA_030616935.1 Planctomycetaceae bacterium | reverse complement strand
GCGTTGCTTCAGGGGTGTGGAGCAGGGCAAGGGGGGAGTGAGGGCCGCATAGTATTCGTCCGAGATGGTGAAGAGTGTAGTGCCATCACCTGTGTCGTAAAAGAGACAGGTCATTTTCAGAATTTTAGGTGGGTGCACAGTGGGTATGTCTATCTTGATACCACTGGTGATTACACAGTGACTATTCAGCCCAGCAGTATCAAGCAAAAAGCTTTTGGGGATATTCGTGCTGTATCAATTATTCAGCAGCAAAAAGAGATTGCCGAAGGCAATAAATAAACCAAGCGATAAAAAAGCGTGGCCTGTTAGACAGGCCACGCTCATTGTTTGAGTGAGATTCCAGCCTTGTGTCAATAAAGTGTTACGTAGCTGCAGGATCTTTCCCATCAATCCATGGGCCTGCCAAAGATTGATATGGCTTGGGTTGGAGTTCACTGCCGGTCTCGCCAGCCTGCCAGCCAGGCACGTGCCGCGGTTGGCCGCGATGTTTGGAGAGGGTTTCCCACCTGTCGGCCCAGGCAGGACTGCCGTCGGTATAGCGGCCACGCTCAGCGTCAAAATGGTAGACCTTTCCATTGCGATAACTCATAGCTCCGAGAATCACGGTTGTCACGGCAGCGGCACCAAGGTCAGGAGGATTGTTGCAGGCATTCGGGTCGTTTGCCTCCATGGCGTCGAGCCAGTTTTGGAAGTGGAGCTTTGTGGTGCCCCCTTTGGCGAGGCTGCCATCTTTCATATCACTCTTGATTGTTTCATCCTTGATTGAGCTGTCGAGCGTGACCTGAGGGCGTTCTGCGAGGAACTCAAATTCCTTAAAGTTTTCTCCGTTTCCGAATTCAAACGCGCCATTATGACCACGTATGGTCTGTTTGATACGGGAATTTTCATTGCACATTGTTGCCGTGATGAGACCTTGGCATCCCTCGTTGTAGTCAGCAACGACAGTCGCGACATCTGGCACATCTCGAGTATCCAGTTCAAGGTAGATTCCTCCGGCGCCAACGACACGGGCAGGAAAGCGGAGGCCTGTCGCTTTAAGCATTGCGGTTGTGCGATGAACAAAGAGATCAGTAAACATGCCAGAACCGAACGGCCAATAGCAGCGCCATTGACGATAGACTGCGCGGTCAAACGGAATTTCTTCGGCAAGGCCGGCGTCAACACCTAGCCATCTTCTCCAGTCAATTGTCTTTGGCGTCATGTTCTTAGTTAAGTCATAGTATCGCCATTGACCAACGTTTGAATTTCGGAAGTACTCGGTCTGATAGCCAAGGACCTTACCGAGTTTTCCTCCATCAATCAGCTTTCTGGCCTGATCCCAGACGGGAAGACTGGTCGATTGAACCCCAACCTGCATGACCCGACCGGTATCCTCCCAAACCTTAACGACGTCGAGCGCTTCTTCGACAGTCTTTGTCATTGGCTTTTCGGCATAAACATGCTTCCCGGCTTTGAGGGCCGCAACAATTTGCAGACGGTGCCAGTGATCAGGGGTGCCGATACACACGGCATCTATAGAGTCGTCGGCAAGCATGTCCTCATAGTCAACGTATCGTTTTGGGTCGATGCCTGTTTCAGTCTTAATGTATTCACAGACCTTATCCTCTTGTGCTTTATAGACTTCACTGACCGCGACGAGGTCAATGTTTGCACCTTCCTCACGAAGTTTCACAAGTGTTTTGACATGAGCGCCAAAGCCTCTTCCACCAGGGCCAATGAAACCAATGCGAATCCGATCATTGGCTTGTGCAGCCCCACTTGTTCGGGTTGCAGCAAGGGTGCTGGCAGCAGTAACACCAGCAGCTGATGTCGCGATGAAGTTTCTACGGTTAACGGAATGTGATGAGCCTGTTGTCGGCTTTATTTGCGATACGTTGTGAGGAGTTGTCATTGGTTGCCTTTCTTAGTCCTGAAAAAGTGTCACGTCGGAGCGAAGTCTGTGTTCAATCATTGATGCGAACTTTGAACTGCAGTAAAGGAAGTCGCTTTCATGCCCCGGTTTTTCGCGTAGCGACAATATAATACGAACCGTTCGGACATGTATATATTTTTCAAAAAACACCGACAGTATTTAGAGGTCAGGCGTTGGTGCCCCGCTTTTCCAGACGTTTATTGTGTCCGTGTCGTTTGTTGAGTCAGGGCCACTCGTACTGCGACCTCGTTCTATATCTGCGCGCAGGAGTGTGTAGAGATGGTGGGCGATCTCGCGTTGCTCACTCCCAAGGTTCTGACTTTCATTGGGATCGTTTGCCATATTGTAAAGTTGATAAGCAGGAAGTTTCTGTTGTTTAGCCGCATTTTCTTTCGGCGCAGTCCATCCACCAGAGCCCCGGGACAGTAGAAGTTTCCAGTGGCCCATACGGTATCCAAAGTGACCACTGATGGATGAATGAATAAGACCGTTGCGGTCCGTAACAAGAGGCTGGTCGTGAAACGCGGAGAGAAAACTTACACTATCCTCAGCGGATGCATCCGGAATGTCATCGATGAGCAGATCAGCAATGGTTGCGAAGAAGTCGGTGAGGCAAATTGTCTCGTTGCAGTGTGAGCCAGGCGGTATTTCACCTGGCCAACGCGCAAAGAAGGGGACCCGATGACCTCCTTCCCAAAGATCAGCCTTCGAACCTCGGTACGGACCACTGACTCGATGGCCCTTTTCTGCAAGTTCTTCGATATTAGCAGCCTTTGAGCAGCCATTGTCACTTGTGAAGATGATGATGGTATCTTCTGCCAGATTGTTGGTGTCGATAGCATTAATTATCTGCCCCACAACGTCATCTGTTTGCATGACAAAATCGGCATAGTCACTGATCCCGCTTTTTCCCTGCCAGGCTTCACTCGGCACAATTGGTGTATGCGGAGAGCTAAGGGGCACATAAAGAAAGAATGGCTGAGCAGCGGTAGCTGCATTTTCGATATAGCGAACGGATTGTTCAGCCAAACGGGGAAGCATAGTAATCGCGTCGTCGTGTCCGATCACCTCAGAATTCTCAACAATGGCGTCCATGTCACGGCTGTAATGGAAGCCATGAAAAAAATCAAATCCATGAGCTAATGGGCCGTCTGGAATTGTTGCACCAACAGGGGGCAACTCATTCTTCTTCCGTTTGAGGAATTCTCCGGTGTTGTGGTCCTGGTATTGATAGTTGAGGTGCCACTTCCCAATGAGTGCTGTCTTATACCCCTTCGTGCGTAAAAAGCTCGCGACCGTCGGGCGGCCATCGGCAATAAGGCACGGGGCGAACCCCTGAACAACACCATGCTGCAGTTTTGTGCGCCAGCAATGGCGTCCTGTGAGTAGTCCATATCTGGTTGGTGTGCAAACGGCCGACCCGGAATGGGCATCGGTAAAGGTCATTCCCTCGATCGCGAGGGAGTCGATGTGGGGTGTTTGAATCTTTCCATGTTGCGTGTTGAGGCAGTGGACGTCGCCGTAGCCAAGGTCATCACACATGATGAATACGATGTTTGGTGTGGACGGTTTTACCTCGAGGAGCCCTCTTATTAGTGACCGACTTGGTAGTCCCTGTAACCATCCTAGCTCGGTAAGAAACTGATCCATCTTTAGAATCGTATCCACGAAACATCGCTGTGATTTTTTCTCGTTAAAAAACCCGTGCGGGTGACCAGAGTAGACGTAGAGGGTGGATTGGATGCCTGCCTCTTTTAAGTCAGCATCAAATTTTCGAGCTGTTGATACAGGGATGAGTTTGTCGTCAGACCCTAGAAAGACAAGCGTTGGTGGATCATCAGGGCTGATGTTGTGAGCAGGGGAGATAGCAGGGAAGTGTGCTTCGACACGGGAGTACCCATATCCCTCTGGACTGTTGTCATACACAGGGTTGAACAGCAGCAATGCGTCAGCTTTTGAACTGGTTTCTGCATTGCTGTCGTTCGGGTCCTCGAACCCGTTACAGATTCCGGTGGCTGCTGCGACATGACCACCAGCCGAACCCCCGCCAGCAGCGATTCTTTTGGGATCAACACCAAGCCGAGACGCATTGGCACGAACCCATCGAATCGCAGATTTTCCGTCCTGAACACAGGCGTCTGGGTTTGTGCCCTGTCGGGATTTCACACGGTAATCGGCAAGAAAGGCGACAATGCCTCGCTGGGCAAGATATGTGGCGTGCTTCTCAAACTGGTGGACGGAACCCCCATTCCATCCGCCACCAAAGAAGAAAACAGCAGCTGGGCGGCGATCAGCAGAGGGATCATGTCCCTCGGGTTCAAAACGATAGATCTTCAGATCATCACCCGATGCGTGTTTATACACTTCCGCAACAACCGCCGAATCGAAAGTGTGTTTTTTTGTGTCAGCGAGGAGAGGGAAGTTAAAAAAGGCTAGGCCAAGGGCGACGCTACAAAGTATATTGTTTGATCGCATAAGAAGATTCCAGAAAATGGGTACCAGTTGTGAAGATATATTTCGCAAGAGAAACCGTATTACATCACATATCTACCATTCTGCTTGTTGGGATTGGAACGGTGATTGCGATAAATACCGTTTTTGCCCAGACGGAGGGTCTTTTTTCAAAAACTATTTTTCAAGATGATTTCAATCGAAAAGAGAAGATTGAAGGTAAGGAGAACCCTGGGAATGGGTGGGGCACAAATAGTAAAGCACGTGCAAAGGGTGAGAAGCAGGTCTTTCTCCGCGACAAAGCGATGTACATCAAACGGGCAGCGGTAGCTGACCATGGAGTCTCGGTTACTCAGGACGTATCTTTTCAGGACGCGAGTATTACTGCGACGTTTAAGTTGCCTAAACAGGGAGATCTCGGTGTGAACATCGCAGACATGAACGAAGCGTCGGTGCATGCCGGCCACATCTGTATGGCACGGATCAAACCAGCTTCGCTCGAAATTGTTGATCTCAAGACCGGACGCATGCGCAAAGAGATGCATGAAAAGAGCAAAGCGAAAAAGTTAACAAAGGCAGAGAAAAAGCAAATTGCCACCAAGTCGATTATTGTTCCAATGAAACTGAAGGTCGATGTTTGGCATGAACTGCAGATTGTTATAAACGGAGAAGTGATGTCGGTAAAAATTGACGGACGTCAGATCGGACGCATGGCCTCACCCGGTATTGGGCACAAGACAAAACGACGGATCAGGCTGGCAGTAAATACAGAGGCTTGGGTTGATGATGTGATGGTCACTGTACCCGAATAAAGCGGTAGAGTACGGAGCGACAAAGTGTCGGCCTATTGAATCATGGATGACGAAGCCTGTGTTTCTTTTCGGATGCCATCAAGCACATGTGCAGTTGCTAGTGCATCAGCCTCAGCACATGTTGCCGCGTATGCAACTACCGCCGGAGCGCTTGAAGAAAGTTTGACGATCTCGCCCGTTGTAGGATCAACGATCCGCTTTCCTTTGACCGACCTTGCTACCGCAACTGCCTGACCATGGTGAAGCACAATAATGTCTGGTGGCTTGGTTTCTGTGGTCCGAAGGGCAACACGCCATTCTTTAACGAGACTCGGCTGTCCCCAGGCGCGGACTTCTCCACCAAGTTCCACCAGATGACCTGTTGAGCCAAGTGACACAAGGGTTTCTCCTATTTGGTCGACTGCATAGCCAGCTCCCATACCTGAGAAATCAATAGCAGCAGCCGTGTGTTTTTTCTGGAGGGTGGGGTATTCGGAATCACCAGTTTTTTTGATCAGTAAATGGTCGAAACCGACAAGGTCCAATACTTCTGGAGGGGCCACCGAGTGGTGACGGCCGGTTGGATATGAGGAATGAGCGACGTCAGCGTCCTTCCACCACTGAATGAGTGGAGCGGCAGTGATATCAAAACGGCCCTGAGTCTTTTGGTAGAGCCGGCCGGCAATACCAAGTGCATTTGTAAGGTGAAGGTCCAGCGGAATAGGTGTGCGGGCCTTCGCGCGATTGATTTTTGTTACCAATGAATCATCCCGCCATGTGCTCAGGGATAAGTCAATCTGTTGAAGGAGTTGATCAATTTGGCGATGAACCTCTCCGAGGGATTTGTCAGAGATGTGAGCTTTTAGAGTGACGCGATAGGTCGTTCCCATCGCTGGGCCTGCAAACGTTGGCAGTGTGTTCTTCGCATCCGCGAAGGATTGGAAGCCAACAAGACAAAAGGATAGGACAAAAGCGATGCAGGTCCTCATGGTACAGGTGCTCCGGACGACCAGGCAGTTACGACAGCCAAAAGAAAGCACCCACAAAGGATTCCGTCTTGCCAGGTGACCTTGAAAGAGTTGCGGTGGAACCGCACAAAGCTGAGCAAAGCACCAGTAGGGCACGCGTGTCGGCAATATGCCATCGGTGAGACGCTACTCACTGCGAGGCTGAGGATAAAAATCACTATGGCAGCAGTGCCAGCAACGGTAGGGAGATAGGCATCAAATGGCTCAAAGTCAACGAGTGGAATGTGTGCATCAAACACTGTTATAAGGAGGCAGAAAATGAAAAGCATCCACGGGAGCCATCGCAATTGCTTCAGGATTGGGGCGATACGCGTGCGAAGGCGAGAGACGATGCCTCCCTGACGATTAGGCATGGAAATCTTCAGGAGTTGTTGTGCTGCGCCGTGTGCGCAGAGTTGAGTGCAGTAAAGATTTCGACCTGTTGTGGCAGGCGTAACGATGGCAATGATAGAAAGGAGCAGCAGTACCGGGGCGGCCTGAGGAATACCATGAGTCGCCCAGCCCCAGAGTTGTGCTTGGGACAGCAAAGCACCAGCACCAAATCCTAGGTAGGTAAATACCACAAGAGGAAAGGCGATTCGTCCTACCCAATGACCACGTAGGCGAGTAAATCCAATGACTAAACCACACAGGATCACTAGAAGTGCGCCCCACTGTGGTCCGTCAATAGCGCGTAAGCGTGAAGATAACTGTTGGACGAACGAACTCGTTGATTGTGTTTTATGTGCTGAATGAGCCGCAGTGATGATCGCCTCCGCGATAGCTTGACTGGTCATCGTGGCACCACTTACACCTTCTGTAAACGGTGAGTGTTGGTCGTTCTTTGAAAGGCTCTCGAAGGTATGTCCGATAAAATGGCTTTTAAAATGGCGGTCATCGCGTACGTAACCAACATATGGTTCATTATCGAAACTTTGTAAAACACACAGGCCGATCACGGTGCCGGTCGTGTCAAAGCCAACCAGTGTGTCTGTTGGACCTTGGTATCCGATCATGGAATCAGCGGCAGGACTGGTACGGAGTGCCCAGCCGAGTGGAATATCTGCAGCGTTATAAACATTTATGACCGAAGCGTCTCCGGCATCAAAACGGAGGTGGTCGGCTTGAGGGAAAATCTTTTGAATGTCTGGCAGAGTGGGTTGCACAGTGAATCGAGTTGAACGCCCAGTTCCTCCAAGGCGGTGGCTAATTGATTCGACCATTGCATGACTCGTCAGCGTCGCACCAGCAGTGGTTTGGTAATTTGCATGCGACATTTTCTTAATCACATCGAGCTTTTCACCAAGAAATTGCTCCCAGAATGAGTTATCTTTCCTGACGGAAATTACGTGGTCGCGGGTGTCGGAGCTGGAGAGAATTGAAATGCCGCAGATGCTGTTGTGGCGATTACAAACGATGAGAAGATTTGATGGTCCAGAAAATCCGACAATAGCGTTACTCATGGGGGCAGTCTGGAAACAATATCCAACTGGCTCACCCAACCCGTTGGTGAGTTCCACTGCGCCCTGGACCGTCTGAGATGGACCACCAAAGTCAACTGCCGTCGGTAACGCGTCCTGAATGCATTCAAGCGGAACCGTCGTAAGAGATAGGGGTCGTTGGGTAGGCGTGCCAGCGGATGAAAAGAAGAGACAGGTAATAATGCCGGCGAACATACTCAATCGGGTTGTGTGTATAAGAATTCGCATGAGAGAACATTACAGATGTGCATGACAAAAAGATATGAAATTCGGTACGATGATCGTGGTCGGTATCCTACCGACGAACTTCCATGAGAAAAAAGGGTGGGACATGCTTTTTATGCGTTTGGGGCTTGCTCGGATGGTCTGTGTCATATTAACAAGCATGTGGTGCGGACTAGCTGCTTTATCGGCTGCCGAGCAGCAGCCAAATGTTGTTTTGTTCCTTGTAGATGACATGGGCCCAATGGATACGTCGGTGCCATTTCTGACTGATGCCGACGGAAAACCAAAACGCTATCCACTGAATGATTTTTATCGTACCCCAGCAATGGAACGTCTCGCGTCGCGGGGTATTCGTTTTAGCACCTTCTATGCAATGAGTGTCTGCTCGCCAACACGAACATCGATTCTTACTGGGCAAAATGCAGCACGCCATCACGTCACGCAATGGATTCGATCAGAGGAGAATAATCGTGGCGAATATGGCCCACCCGAATGGCGGTGGGTTGGGTTTCAGGATAGACAGGTGACCCTTCCGGGTGTGCTTCAAGCAAATGGGTATCGTACGATCTTTGTTGGCAAGGCTCACTTCGGCCCATTAGGGGAACCGTCTGAGTGGCCGACGAATCTTGGTTTTGATGTCAATGTCGCTGGCTGCTCGTGGGGACAGCCTGGAAGTTATTACGGGGAAGACGGATATGGCAATCTGAAAGGAAATAAACGTCGGGCTGTACCACACCTTGAGAAATATTATGGCTCAGACACTTTTTTATCAGAAGCACTCACACTCGAAGCCAAAAAACAGATCACTCGTGCAGTAAAAGACAAGAAGCCCTTCTTTCTTGATTTTGCCCACTACGCAGTTCATAGTCCATTTCAGTCGGACCCCCGCTTTGCTTCGCATTATGAAGACTCAGGGAAGCCAAAAAATGCACAGGCGTATGCCACATTGATTGAAGGGATGGATAAGTCGTTAGGCGACATACTTGATCATCTGGAATCCATTGGAATCGCCGAAGATACGCTCGTTCTTTTCGTTGGAGATAATGGGAGTGATGCTCCGCTTGGTCCTGTACACGACCATGCTAGCTCATTTCCACTACGCGCAAAAAAAGGTACGCACTATGAAGGCGGC
>JAUWWJ010000035.1 GCA_030616935.1 Planctomycetaceae bacterium | reverse complement strand
GCAGTCGTGAAGTACGTCTGCGACTGTTTGTGTATTTACGTTTCTAATAATACCACGCTCGGTGATTATCGCTGTGATGAGTTGAGCTGGTGTGACGTCGAAGGCCGGATTATAGCCACGAGCTGATACTGGAGTCGATTGAAAGCCAAACGGCTGTAGGATTTCATCTTCATCGCGTTCTTCGATCGGTATTTTATCTCCGGTTGGAAGGGCGAGATCAAATGTACTTGATGGGGCTGCAACAAAGAATGGAACGTTGTGAGCCTTGGCTAATAAAGCGAGGCCGTATGTCCCAATTTTATTAGCGGTATCTCCATTTGCCGTAATCCGATCAGCTCCGACAATACAGCAGCCTATGTGTTTCGTTTTCAAAAGGTGCGCGGCAGCTGCATCTGCAAGCACAGTTACGGGTATTTTTCGTTGAGTGAGTTCCCAGGCTGTAAGTCGAGCCCCTTGCAGCAAAGGCCTGGTTTCGTCAGCGAATACGTGAAAGCGACGGCCTTGTTCCCAAGCAGTTACAATCACTCCAAGCGCAGTACCAATGCCACCGGTTGCCAAAGCTCCTGTGTTGCAATGAGTCAGAATGTCGCCATCGGGAAGGATTGAAGCACCATAGTCACCAATTTTTTCACATAGCTGCTGGTCTTCTTCCTGAATCCGCTTCGCTTCAGCAAGAACATCCTTTGATAATTTTGAAAAATCGGGATCTTCACCGGCATTTAAAATGAGACTTTCAATTCGTTGGATCGCCCAGCGGAGGTTTACAGCAGTCGGCCTCGACGTTGCAAGATCCTCTGCACGCTGTTGAATGTATGCGATCTTTTTCTTGCTTGAATCCTCAAGGAGTACGGCTTGATGAACTGCCAGTACCATTCCATAGGCACCGGCAATACCAATTGCAGGTGCACCTCGCACCCGTAACATTTTAATGGACTCAACTACTGCCGGAACGTCTTTGCAGACAATATTTTTGATCTGGGTTGGAAGTTTGGTCTGGTCAAGAATTTCAAGATGGCCGTTACTGTCACCCTGCCAGCGGACAGTGTTAATTTCATTTGAAAGGCTTGTATTCATTGTGATTGAATTGATCCGTTACTGAGTGCCGATGATGGATTCTCGCTGGGAAAGATACTGTACAAGAATAATACAGTAGCAGCGTTGCTTATTTGTCGGAGAATGGATTGGGGCTGCAGGGGAGATTGAAGGATTTTGCTACGGCCGGCTGTATAAGTTTGCCATCAAAGATATTGACGGCCGTTTGGATCGCCTGGCTCGTATGTGCTGCAGCTGTGAGCCCTTGGTTGGCAAGTGTGAGGACGTAGGGGAGCGTAGCGTTACACAAGGCATATGTGCTTGTCCGTCCGACAGCCCCAGGCATATTTGTCACACAATAATGAACTACATTATCAACAACAAATGTCGGCTCGGCATGTGAAGTTGGCCGGCTCGTGGCAATACAGCCACCTTGGTCAATAGCAACATCGATGATAACAGACCCAGGTTTCATAAGACGCAAATCATTGCGTTCAATGAGGTGCGGTGCACGAGCGCCAGGGATCAGCACACTACCGATTACGAGATCAGCGTGGCCAAGCCATTCTCGGATGGTATGACGATCAGAATACAGGCAATCAATATTTGGCGGTGTGACGTCATCGAGATAGCGAAGCCGTTCAAGATTCGTGTCGAGGAGACCAATGTTTGCGCCAAAACCCGCTGCTACTTTTGCCGCGTTGGCCCCAACGGTACCGGCTCCAAGGACAAGAACGTTAGCAGGCGGTACTCCCGGAACACCCCCGAGCAGTATGCCCCGCCCCATTTGGGGTTTCTCGAGGTACTTTGCACCCTCCTGAATACTCATTCTTCCAGCCACTTCACTCATCGGTTTTAGCAGCGGTAACGCTCCCTGTTCGTCACGAAGTGTTTCGTATGCGACGGCAGTGGCCCCTGTCTCGATAAAACGTTCTGTTAATTCCTGATCAGCAGCGAAATGAAAGTACGTGAATACAATCTGCTGAGGCCGAATGAGTGATATTTCTTTTGGTTGGGGTTCTTTGACTTTGACAATGAGATCAGATGAGTCGAAAACTTCATCCGCGGTGTCAACAATAGTCGCACCGCACTCTTCGTATGCACTGTCAGACAGTCCGGATCCACTCCCAGCTGTCTTTTGCAGCGTAACAGCGTGGCCGGCCCGCACCAATTCTTCGACCCCAACAGGAAGAATCGCGACGCGATATTCGTCCTTCTTCGTTTCCTTTGGGATTCAAATTTTCATGCGATGTGCCTCCGTAATTTAGGAGGTCATTTTCTTCGCAAGCTTATAGGTCGCTGGCATGGGCAATGAATAGTTGCCGTCTTTATCCGGAACGACAGGAGGAGTTGATTCCCACGTCAGGTTATCAGGCATCAGATTGTAATCAGCAGCCAAGAGCTTCTCATATTCCTGTGGCTTACCACTGTACGTTGCCGTTCGACCAAGAACTGCGGAAAAGGTTGAGGTTGCCCCATAGTAGGCGTTGTTGAGTGGCGTGTCATTACGAATGGCGGCTTGAAGTTCGTTGTGTTCAACCTGATACGGGTTCGTAGAGCCACCGGCATCTTTACTCTTTGACTTGGTCGGTCCTTCGTACTTCCAAAGAACTTTCCCGGAATAATCTGTTATTTCACCAATTTTTACAAATCCCTTTGTTCCCTGGAATTCTTCATTCACGCGGTTCTGGCCTCCCGGGAATTGTCGGCATTGGCTGGCAATACGGACGCCATTGGGATAGCTAAAATTTACAGCATGGTGATCGTAAATCTCACTTGGCTGTCCAACCACTCTGTTCTGTTTTCCTCCAACCCCGTAGGCCGATTCAGGAAGCATGTCGAGGAACCAGTTTGCAACGTCAATGTTATGAACATGCTGCTCGCAAATGTGGTCACCACAGAGCCAATTGAAGTGATACCAGTTATGAACCTGGAACTGCATTTCATTCATGTCGGCTTCTCGTTTTCGGTACCAGATGCCGCTGCCATTCCAGTAAACTTGGCCACCGATGATATCGCCAACCATGCCATCACGAACGCGTTTGATCGTTTCCCGATAGCTGGCCTGATAGTGACGCTGCAGTCCAACAACGACCTTTCGGTTCATTTCATCAGCCTTCTTTGCAACCTCGAGCACAAGACGAGCTCCAGCACTGTCAACACAAACGGGCTTTTCCATGAACACATGTTTGCCTGCGTTGATAGCGGCTTCGAAGTGGTACGGACGAAAGCCAGGAGGAGTAGCAAGAATGACAAGATCACAATGATCAAGAACCTTTTTGTACGCATCGAGGCCGTGGAACTGCCGCTCTTTCGGGAGATCGACTTTGTCTTTCATTTTCTCCACTGCTCGAAGCGTCCGGCTAATATTGCTTTCGAAAGCATCCGCAACAGCAGTCACTTTGACATTCGAACCATCTACGCTCAGAGCCTGCGTTAAGGCTCCAGTACCTCGTCCGCCGCAACCAACAAGACCTACTCGAATAACTTCTGTGGACTGAGTTTGGGCATGTACTCCTCGCATCGAAGCAAGCGCTCCACCAGCAACGGTGGCAATCTTTACGGCATTACGTCTGGAAAAACGCGGACTATCAGAGTTTGGTGCGCTGCTGGACATGGTCGTCTCCTGCGAGGATATTTGACTTGGGAAAATCCGTTTTAAGGTAATTCAAAAGAAAATGTCATGAGCAGCCGAGGCTTACAGCCCCGACCACAAGATTCGTAACAAAGATACCGGCTGGCCGGCCACTTGCACAGGTGGCAGCCAAACATCCCTAGTATGCAGGGATTGAAGAATCAATTTGATTCCTCCACGCTTCAATGCCGCCCTTGAGACTCTGGGCATTGTCAAAACCGTGTTCTCGTAGCCATTTCGCTACGCGGAGGCTCCGGACTCCGTGGTGGCAGTGCACAACGAGACGTTTTTGCTTCCAAGGCTCTAATTCAGCCAATCTTTCTGGGATTTCCTGCATCGGGATGAGCTTGGATTGAGCAATTTTTGCTATCGAATATTCTTCTTCTGTTCGGCAGTCAAGCAAGAGACAATCAACCTGTTCTGAAGTATCAAGCAGTGTTGAGGCGTCGCTTGGAATAATTTCTGTTGGTAATGTCATGGTTGAAAGTTTATCGAAATACGGATCGTTACGGCTAGTAGGTGCTGTTGATTGTACGCTCAATGTATCCACAATGGTGAGAATATACTGAAAGGTCGAGCTACAAGATGCCACTCAGTCACATTGATCCTATTGCTGCTCGCATGTTTGCTGTAAAGGTTGTAGAGAAACTTCGACAGCAAGGATATGAAGCAGTGTGGGCTGGGGGGTGTGTTCGTGATCAATTATTAGATCGAGTCCCGATGGATTATGACGTCGCAACGTCTGCCCACCCGGATAGCGTCAGAGAACTTTTTGGTCGCAGGCACACGATTGCTATCGGCGCTGCATTTGGAGTGATCACAGTAATCGGCTCGAAAGCATCTGGGAATGTAGAGGTTGCAACATACCGTTCTGATTCCGAGTACGTTGATGGACGTCGTCCGGTAGGAGTCACTTTCTGCAACGCGCGGGAAGATGCTCTCCGCCGTGATTTTACTATCAACGGCCTTTTCTTTGATCCGGTCGGCGGAGTTGTTGTCGACTACGTCGGAGGGCAGCAGGATCTGCACGAAGGGATTATTCGTGCTATCGGTGACCCAGGCATGAGATTTGGAGAGGATCATCTCCGAATGTTACGGGCTGTGCGTTTTTCAGCAAACTTTGAATTTCCATTGGAATCTCATACTCGGGATGCTATCGACCGGTTAGCACATCAACTTGCGTTAGTCAGCCCAGAACGGTTGGCTGCGGAGCTTCGATTGATGTTTTCACGGGCGGGCCGTGGGCAGGCGCTGCGGCTTCTGGTAGGCACTGGCCTCGTGAATCCATTATTCGGTGGCCAATTGAATAAAACGGAGTCTTTCTGGTCGAGTGCGTCGGATGCCCTTGATGCTCTTTGTGAACCGAGTCTGCCATTGACCATGGCAATTCTTTGCCGTGAGGAGCCTGAATCGGTTGTTGTGATATGTAATCATCTCCGACTGTCAAATCATGAACGAAGGCTCGCAGTTTGGTTAGTCAAGGCACTTTCTGTTTTTCGTTCAAAGGATATTATGTCTGATTACGCACGTGCCCCGTGGTCTTTGCTTCAGCCATGGCTTGCCCATGAATGGCGATTTCATTTAGCTGATCTCATGGTATCTCTTGCTGTTAGTAATTACTTTTCATCAGAAAATGTGTCATGGGTTAGTAACCAGGTGCAGCGGACTGACGCCGAACTCAATCCTTCCCACCTACTCCGCGGTAATGATTTACTACAAATCGGTGTTCCATCAGGACCAATTGTTGGACATCTTTTGCATCAATTGCGATCGTTGCAACTTGATGAAAAAATTACGTCACGCGAGGCCGCCGTTGAGTGGGTGGAGCAACAGTGCATCAATGAGTAGCACCGTGGCATGCTAATTCAATAGTTATCGCGGTGGTTCATGCGGATCAGGTAGATCAGAGAGGGAACGGAGTTGGAAAACTTCTAGGAATCGTGATGTTGTACGATAGCACGGTATCTCATCTTGACCATCGTCCTGGTCGCGTGGAAGTTTGACTAGTTCGAGTAAACCACGCCGCACTAGTTGCCGCATAACCGCCGGGGTTGCGTCACATCCGAGTCGTGTCAAATCGTCTCGAGCCACTGGTTGGTTCCAAGCAACAACAGCTAGTGCATCAAGTGCTCCTGCATCAAGTCGTACGCGACGGGTTTTGGCCTCGAGGACGGCACCGTATTGACGAAACTCTTTTCGGAGTCGAAGCAGCCAGCCAGTTCCCTCGGATACAACCTCGTACGGGCACCCATTTATTTCGTAGTGGTGAGCAAGATCTCGAGCAAATTCATCAATTTCTGTTGAACGAACTCCCCGCATAAGGCTCGCGACTTTTTCACTTGAGAGTGGTTGCCCCTCGGGTAAACCAACAAACAGAAGAGCTTCAAGAATCGATTGTGGGTTCACACGGCATGGTGGTGCGTGTGCTGCATCAACATCGCTTCCCAATTCGTCGAGGTCTGGCGACGTGTCAACCTCGACGACTTTTTGACTGCCTTTTGTTGCCGTTTCATACGGGTCCTGCTCGCCCATCATGGCGGCAAAAGCCTGTGCCAACCGATCGATTGACAGGCCCCCTTCGGCTGGAGGCCCGTCAAATCCACCCGGCGTCTTTTTTGCCTTCCGTGGCTCATCTGTCACAAGTTGAATTCCTGTTCTTTTCGGCACTCTCACTTTGAGTGAGTGAATGAGTCCGTAACCCGTCAGGGTCACGTCTGATCACTTCCAGCGTCTGCCGACGTTGGTTTTCATGAATTTCAGCGCATCGCTGGCTAGTTGTTCCTCAGTTGAGTACATCTTCCGCCAAATTTTTGTAGCTGCAACAATCGCTGGAAGTGCCAGGCCAAACGCCTCAACGACCATCCAGCCATCCCAGTTCGTTTTCTTGATGGCGTCAAAAGTTTCATCCCATGCAACATGTCCTTGGCCTGGAGTGCTTCGATCATTTTCTGAAATATGAACAATTTTTGTCCAAGGCATTGCAGCATCGATAGCATCAGTCAGATTTTTTTCTTCAATGTTCGCATGAAATGTGTCGTACATCATTCTGACATTTGGATGATCAACTTCGCCAACAAAAGAAACAGTTTGGGCGACACTCGTAAGGAAATAGTTTTCAAATCGATTGAGATACTCAACGACAATCGTGACATCGGCAGTTGAGGCGTACTCGGCAACCTGCCGCATTGTTTCAACTCCCCACTTAATTTCATCGTCTGTGGGTCCGCACCCTGAGAACTCACCAAGAGCAGAGTGAGTTGGCCCAGCTAGAAGTTTCACACCGGAAGCATGGCAACAGTCGATGGTTTTTTTCATTGCATCAAGTGCTGCAGATCGTACGCTCGCGGATGGACTTATTGGATTGTCTTCGGGCCCCCTAATGGTGACAGCGGTTCGCTCCAAGCCAATGTCGTCGAGTTTTTTTCCCCATTCTTCATAGAGTTGTGGGTTTGGGTCGAACAGTGGCATTTCTACGCCGTCATACCCCATCTTTTTGATGGTCTCAACTGTGGGTATGAGACCGTCATGCATCGAATCAGTCCAAAGAAGCAGATTAATTCCGTATTTCATAATGAAGTGCTTTGCTGAAGGAGGAGTGTTCCAAGGCCCGATACGAGCTATTCGATCATTTATTCAACACCGTTCTGTACAAGAAGGCAAGTGGGAAAGAAAAGGTGTTGTTATGACTTTGTTCGACGGCGGCGAGAAGGCTTTTTGAGAGGTCTGCCTTGTGGCGTGGAGGGCACACTTTTGAGTGGCTCAGGGGATCCGTCAAGCGCCTGGCCGTTCTTAATGGACGCCAGCCGTTTTCGAATATGTGCAACATAATCAGCTGAGAGTTCAAATCCGAGGTATGAACGATCGAGTTTTTTTGCGGCAGCCAGCGTTGTGCCACTTCCAGCAAATGGATCAATGACGAGATCTCCTGGGTGACTTGATGACCGAATGATCCGTCCAAGAAGTTGTTCGGGCATCTGACATCCATGCCAACCCGACCGTTCCTTAAATGTGCCACACACTCGAGGAAAGTACCATGTGTCGTCGTCTGTATTAAAACCGCTTGTTAGGTCCTGAGGTCGCAAGATCCAGGTGTCATCTGGAAGTCGTCCTTTTGGATTTGCTCTGCGATCACCGTAGACCAATTCACGGGCTGATGGCACTCTGATTGCATCGTCGTTAAAGGTGAAAGACTTTGGGTCACAGACAAAGTGGAATAGGTGGGCATGTGAGCGATTGAACTTCTGCTGGCAATTTACGCCAAAAGTGTAGTACCAGACGACCCAACTTCGGCATACAAACCCGAGTTCTCTTGTAGCAATGACCTTGAGTTCGGCGGCGTATTCATCACCTATGGCAAGCCAAAATGTTCCATCGGGTCGTAGGACGCGATGGATTTCACTCATCCAACGAGTGGACCAGTCGAGATAGTCATCAGTCGAACGGCGGTCATGATAGGTGTCGTATGAATAGCCAATATTAAATGGTGGGTCAGCAAATGCGAGGGGAATACTGTCTGTTGAAACACGACTTAATAAATCAAGACAGTCGCCCTCCCGGACTCGGCTTGGTATCCGTTTGGAAGATGACTGTCGACGTACCGGTTTCCTTTTCTTAATCGTCATAATTTAGGAATGTACGTGCCACATAGCTTGCCGTCTATCTAAATGAGTGCTGCTGCTGTGTTTTTCAGTCTTAGAACCAATGGTGGCTTTTGAAGCGAGGCTCAATCGCTTACCCATCGCATGATACTTTCAATAGTCGGTACACGATATTTATCAATGATGAGAAATGCTGGGATAACAAGAGCACAGAAGAAAAAGGCAAGTGTCGTCGAGAAGATGACGGGCATGATTTTCTGCCAATGAGTGGTGGGTTCTCCCACGGTCATAAGCCCATAAATCCAGAGCGGCCAAAGATGAATCATGTGATGTATAAGGTAGATCGATAAGGAGTGTTTGCTGATGACACGGAAACATTTTTCAAGACCTCCGAAGGTCTGAGAAGAGATGTTCTGATCTTCTTTTTTGTCAACAATCCTATGGAGTGCGAATAGGCTGAGAGTAGACACGCCGATCGCTCCAAGGAGATAGCTACTTGAGGCTGGAAACATTGTCCTTCGACAAATTAGTGGAGACAAGAAAGTGATTTGTTGTAATACGAGCGATGCTGCAATGCATCCAATGCTGAAGCAATTTGCCAAAAGCATGTTAGAAGGCTGCTGTCTCCGGGAGTGCGCTGCAGCCGATGGAAAGAGTAAGGGTGTAATAACAAACCCAGTAGCCGGAAAAATGATCCACGGAAAAATCGGGAAATATCCGGTTGCAAGGTATCCAAGGACAACGTCAGAAAGGGTTAAGTCATATTCGAAATATCCATTGATCCAGAAAGCATAGTAATCGCTGATTTCCTGAAGAGCAGGGCTCATGATAGCCACAAGAATAATGCCGAAAATTAATGCCTCTGTCGGTATCTTGCGGATGATGTTTAAGAGAATGAGTGCAGATCCAATAAAGGTGAGGATGTCCCAGTTGAATGTATCTTCTGGTAACCAGACAACTACGTTGAATGCAAAGCCAACTCCAATGAGGAAAAAACCACGACGAACAGTTCGTTTTGAGATTGTGCAATCGTCGATTCCCCTATCTCTTTGGATGATCACCCAACAGTGATAACTCACGCCGGCCAGTAACGTGAAGAGAGGCGCCGCCAAGCCAACTGGGAGCCACCAGAGATGTTCTCGAGAAGCCAGGTTAGCAGTCGATAGGCTGTAGTGAGACGAAAGGTTTTCCACAAAGTGGACCAGTACCATCATTCCGATAGCCACGGTTCGCAGGATATCAATAGACAGGAGTCGCACGAGATCAATTTCCTGCGG
>JAUWWJ010000348.1 GCA_030616935.1 Planctomycetaceae bacterium | reverse complement strand
GCACGGCTGTCATGCGATCATCATGCAATATCGCCATTGAGGGTGATGCACCATTTTTCGATCCACCAGTTATAGCAATTTTGCCTTTTTTAAAATGAGCTGACTCGGCATACGCAGCAGTAATCGCCCGCATCAATGTTGCTGGCCAAGCCCAGTATTGAATTTTTACGTGTGGATTCAGCGTTCTTGCGAAACGTTCTTCAGCTGCTCTCGCGAGATCTCGTTCGCCGTAACTGCCGGGCTCCTGAACAACGGTAAACACAAGCCCGACTCCACCATTCAGAAGTTCTCGAAAGACTCCATTGGGTCGAAAGTCTTCCTCCAGACGAGCAGGCGTACTGCCGCCAGTCAGATGAAAACCTTTGGCTTTTTGGCTGGCTGGTACAACCATCCGTACGGGGATACGAAAATCTTGGCCAGGCCACAGCTCACCGACATTGATCGTAATTAACTTTTGTCGTGTCACAATCTCACCTTCAACAGGATGCCAGTCTTGGAGAACCTCGACATCTAATGTCGAGGGGTTACATATGGCATCCATATCGAAAATTTCAGCAACCAGCACGCCAGAAAGCATGGTCAACATTCCAATACTGGCCAAGCATCGAGCGACACGACGTACTATGGGAGCACTCCACTGGAGCGAGACTGATGCAATCGTAACTATCATTGGAATAGGCCTTTGATTGTGTGACTTCTAACCATTTTTGAAAATATAAAACAAACAAGTTCAGATAGCAGTGCATACGCGTACTCGTTGTACTGTAGATGCGGCTCGTGAACAACAAATTGCTTAGCCACAGGGCCTACAAATACTCTCCAGTCATTCTGGAAAAAGACCAACGAACAAGTTGCGCTTCGTGTGTTGCACTCGAGAGCAAGTCAGATGACTGACAACAATCAGAGTCAGTATGGGCTGCTGGTACTATTAAATATTTTCGAGCATACCTGTGGCATCACCGTGCATGTTGTCCTGGACACCAAAACGGTCCAGCATGCTTGCATAGAGATTCATCAGCGGTGTTTTACTCGGATATTGGACATGCCTACCAGGATGTAATCTGCCATCTCCACCACCGGCAAGGAGGATTGGCAGCCGGTTGTGATCATGTCTGTTGCCATCACCAATACAGCCTCCGTAGACAAGCATAGTTCGATCAAGAATCGATTTATCGCCTTCTTGGATCGACTTCAGCCGCTTGAGGAGATACGCCAACTGCTCAGTGTGAAAGCGGTTAATTTTCTTAATCTTTTCCTGCTTTTCAGGATCGTTTCGATGATGTGAGAGTGAATGGTGTCCTTCGGGTACTCCAATAAAATCGTAACTACGATTACTTCCTTCATTCGCAAAGACCAGTGTTGAAATCCGAGTGGCATCAACCTGAAACGCCATAACGAGAAGATCTGCAAGTAACCGTAGATGATCCCGATAGCTGTCAGGAATACCATCCGGCTTTATCATCTTTTTTGTACTGGTTGATTCATCCTGCGATGTTCTTTGGACCCGCTGCTCAAGTTCCCGAACACTAGTGAGATATTCATCAAGCTTTCGCTTATCTGCCTGTCCAACGACCTGTTGCAACCGTTTCGCATCATCGAGTGCAAAATCCAGAATACTCCGACTAAACTTCAGCCGATTTGCCCGCATCTGTTTTGATTCACCGGCACGTGTTCCTTCAAACAAACGCTCAAAAATAAGCCGCGGATCCTTTTCTTTTGGAACGGGCTGATTTTCACTCTTCCAAGAAATTGTTGAGGAGTAGGCGCAACTATACCCAGAGTCACAACTCCCACTTGTTTTGCCACCTTCAGCACCTATTTCGAGTGATGCAAATCGCGTCCGCCTCCCTGCGGCTGCAGCAGCAATCTGATCCACAGATACGCCAGCTTTTATATCAACACCATTTGTCTTTCTCGCCTGGGCACCTGTGAGGAAGGTTGCCATGGCTCTGGCATGATCACCACCTCCATCACCATTCGCATTCGCATGGTGTTGGGCAAGACCACTGAGAATACTAAAGTCATTTTGTAATTCGCGAAGTGGTTCAAGGGTTGGGGGTAGTTTATACCCACTACCCTCTTCCTGTGGCGTCCAATTTTTCATATGGATGCCGTTGGGTGCATACACAAATGCCATCCGCAGTGGTTCTTTTTTTCGACCATACCCTGTTGCAGCCTGAACAGATACTGGAGCCATCGCCTCGAGAAGTGGTAGTGCAATACTGACCCCAGCGCCTCGCAAGACGGTTCTTCTTGAAAGTTGATTTCTCATTGGCTCTCTCCAGATTCGCGCTGTCGAAATGCAGGGCTTTTTACAATTTCTTCAACCATAACAGCAAAACGATCGTCATCACGTTTCAGTCGATTCACAATTCGTTCCACTGCACATGCATCGTAGTATTCTAACCCCCTGCCAAGGGCAAAAGTCAGCATTTTCTCTGAGATACATCGACGGAAATCATCCCGCCGCTCGAGTAAAAGACGACGTAACTCGTGCGGGCCATCAAATGTTTGTCCAGTCGGAAGTTCTCCAGTCGCATCAATTTCTACAGTTCCTTCACGATCTCGCCACGCTCCGATCGCATCGTAATTTTCAAGTCCAAAGCCAAGTGGATCCATCATTTTATGACATGAAGCACAGGCCGGATCTGCACGATGTTTTTCCATTTGCTCCCGCAATGATCCGGTGAGTTGTGCTGAATCTCCTTCGGCAAGCTGTGGGACATTTGGTGGTGGCTCTGGAGGTGGGGCATCAAATAGATTTTCAAGAATCCATTTTCCTCGCTTCACTGGACTTGTCCGGGTCGGGTCCGATGTGACTGTCAGAATACTGGCCTGCCCAAGCAGACCGCCTCGTCGGCCGCCTTCAAGAGAGACTCTTTTGAACTCGGGGCCAGATACTCCTGATAGCCCATAGTGCTTGGCAAGGCGATCGTTCACATACGTGTAATCAGCATCAAGGAAATTCAAAATACTTTGATTGTCTGACACAATGGCACGAAAGAAGAGTTCGGTCTCTCGAAGCATTGCATCTCTAAGTTGATTATCAAACGTTGGAAATTTCTTGCGGCTAGGGCTTACTTCTTCAAGTCCACG
>JAUWWJ010000256.1 GCA_030616935.1 Planctomycetaceae bacterium | reverse complement strand
GAACCGGTCATTCGCGAATACCACACGCTGCTGACGACAAATGCCATTTTTGTAAAGCGAACCGCCAACATAGGTGTGCTTAGCCCCGAGATGGCTATCGACTATGGCTGCACGGGTCCTGTGTTGCGCGGTAGTGGGGTCGATATTGATTTGCGCCGAGATGGCGAGAGTATTTATACGGCAATGTATGACGGATACGCATTTGAAGTCGCGGTCATGAAAAATGGCCACTATCCGAGAGACCATGAATACCCAGCCGTTCCAAAAGATGCGGTTCTGGGCGATTGCTGGCATCGATTTTTTGTGCGGATGCTCGAAGTCGTGCAATCCATGGACTTGGTTAGACAATCTATTGATTGTTATTCTCAATGTAAGGGTCCGCTTGGAGAACCACTTAAGTTGGCAGAAAAATTGCCTGCGGGTGATGCGTATCTAGAGACGGAATGTCCGAAGGGGCAAATGGGATTTTACCTTGTGAGTGATGGAACTCCGATCCCGTGGCGGGTGCGAGCCCGTTCGAGTGCTTTTTCAAACTTAGCCGTCTCGCCTGAACTTTGCCGTGGTTGCCTGATTGCGGACGTGCCTGCCGTCATCGGTAGTCTTGATGTTGTCATGGGAGAGATTGACAGGTAGGTAAGGCCCCGGATAGGCGTGTGCCCCTTGTATGAATTCGCTGGTTTGTGCAGACTTCGTGCAAAATTTCACAATGTCCAGCCCGGATTGTTGTGTCGGAAAATCGTTGACGTAACTGGCTTCATGTTCGCACTGTGGGTTGCCCAAAATGGCTGAATTCTTAATCGAAACAATCGGCCTTCCAGTTTGGCTCTCATGGACTGCAATCGCAGGGCTGTCGGCTTTTTTGATTCTTAATGTGATTGCTGGGGGTGCACTTGTTTTTATCTGGGCGGAAAGAAAAATTGCCGCTCGGATTCAAGATCGCTTAGGTCCAACGAGAACAGGTGGGCGTTTCGGTTGGTTACAGTCTTTAGCCGATGGCATTAAACTGCTTGCAAAAGAAGATTTGATGCCTGATGGGGCTGATGCCTTGTTGTTTCGCATAGCTCCTTATGTGAGTTTTTGCGCTTCCTTCTGTGCGTTTATTGCTCTGCCATTCGCCTTTGATGTTGTTGGTCAGCGTCTTAATGTTGGTGTTTTCTTTGTGGTGGCTGTTCTCGGTCTAGAAGTGTTTGGTGTCATTCTGGCCGGGTACGCATCGGCATCTAAGTGGTCCTTGTTTGGCGCAATGCGAGAGGCTGCTCAAGTGGTGAGTTATGAAGTTCCTCTTGGTATGTGTGTTGTGGTGCCAGTGATGCTGGCGGGAAGTATGGACCTTGTCACAATTGGTGAAAAGCAGGCAGGATGGGCTTCGAATTGGTTTATTTTTCACGATCCATTTACGTTCATTATTTTTTGGGTGTATTACACATGCGCACTCGCGAGTGTGAATAGAGCCCCATTTGATTTGGCGGAGGCAGAGAGTGAGCTTGTTGCCGGCTTTCATACAGAATACTCGGGCTTGCGATGGAGTTTCTTTTTTATGGCTGAGTATGGATCGATGTTTCTGGTGAGTGCTCTTGCCGCGATCCTTTTCCTTGGAGCTTGGAACGGTCCTGTTCCTGTTTCACAACTTCTTGGACTTAGTGACGGTATGGCCGCGAATGCCCCCTACGCGCTTCGCCTACTAGGCTGCATAAATCTTTTCTTAAAGGCTACAGCTGGCGTCTTAGTCATGATGTGGATTCGCTGGACGTTGCCGCGATTGCGAATTGACCAAGTTATGACGACATGCTTGAAGTACTGTACTCCGATTGCAGCTGCCATGTTTGCCAGCGTCATGCTTTGGCAACTGTTCCTTCCAGGAGGGCTCGTTGCAGGCAGCTTCCAGAATGCCGCCGGTGTGCGAGAAGGGTGGCTTGAGCAAAGCAATAACCAAGAGTCTGTCAATGAAGACGCTTTAGAAGACGCTTTAAGTGACATTGTCCCATTACGTCGTATTGTGGAGGTGTCGCGATGAATCACGAGGCCTTCGGCTTGTCGGCAAATCTGTTTGCGTTTCTTGACTGGCATGAGTTTTTCTTTTTGTTGTTTGCTGGGGTTGCGTGTGTTGCGGCAGTAATGGTCGTGCTCTCGGACAATGTTGTTCGTATGGCACTGCACCTTGTTCTTTCGTTGGGTGCTACTGCCGGCCTTTTTTTTCTGGCAGGTGCCGAGTTTGTCGGTGCTATGCAATTGATGATCTATGTTGGTGGGACATTAGTCCTGCTTGTGTTCGGTGTGATGCTTACGGCCCAGACTCAGTTGGTTGCCTTGCGGACACCGGCAGGTGATCGAGTCATTGCAGGTATTCTGGCAGCAGCGCTTTTAGCTGTTTTGGTGCAGGCCGCATTTTCTATCGAGTCGTGGCAGAAGCCAGGGCAAGGCGTGGCTACGGCACCCACGGCAACACCGCTCGGTATGGCTCTTGTTGGGGTCCGTGTGGATCAGGTTGCGGAAGAAAACTTGGTGCGACCGAAGAGCGGATATCTTCTTCCTTTTGAAATAGTGTCAGTCCATCTCTTAGTTGTTCTCGTTGGGGCGGCATATTTAGCGAGAGCAAAGCGGCGTCGCGTTCCTCGCTCAGTTGATTTAGTTGCTTCTGCAAATTCCACGAAGCCGAGGTCGCCTGTTACCGCTTCCTCCACTCTTGTCGCAGGAGGGCCGAAATGACATTTGTATTATGTGGGATCGTGAGTGTTTCGCACTACCTTATTGTCGGCGCGGTTCTCTTCACCTGCGGAGTCGTCTGCATGGCTCTAAAGCGCAATGCATTGGGCGTTCTCATGGGTATTGAGCTTGTTCTAAATGGCGCAAATATCAACTTTGTTGCTTTTGGTTCAGAGTACCTTGCAGGAGACGGCAAATCAGTGCTTGGACTCGATGGGGAAGTTATGGCCCTGTTTGTTATTTTGTTGGCCGCTGCAGAAGCTGCTGTGGCGTTGGCTATCACACTTAATTTTTACAACAACCACGCTACGGTCGATGTTGATCGAGCGGATGACTTGCATGGGTGACTGATATTACAGATTTCTTGAACCTCTAGGCGAGCGTTTATGGGGTTTAGGAGTATTACGAAATAAAAGAATGACTGCCGAACAACTCTTTCCAATTTTGCTCGGAATTGCATGGCTAATTCCACTCGCTTCATTTGTGGCGATTTTGTTTCTCGGGCCGCGTATGGGTGCTCACGGACAAGGTGCAGCAACAGTCGCAACTTCAGCTATCGGTGCTTCCTTAATTCTGTCGCTTGTGTCTTTGGTTATTTGGACGATGCTTCCCCAACCGGTTTCAAGCAATCACCACGGTGACGGGCATGCGTCGGTTTTAAACAATGATGCTGGTGAGTCGTCTCGTTTGGTTCGGCGAATAGCGATCCATTCCCCAGAACAAGGTGGTGTTGAAGGCCATCATTCAGGTGGCCATGAAGAGCAGGTCAGCTCGATCTCGTATTCCGGCGATTGGTACACGCTTTATGCAAGTAGGTCGCTTCGATTGTCTATCGGCTGGTATATCGATTCGTTAACTGTCCTGATGTTTGTTGTCGTTACTTTCATTGCAACGTGTATCCACGTCTATGCTGCTGGCTACATGCATGATGAACTTCATGATGTGACCGACTCGGAAGTTCAGCTCGCAACAGGCGAGCCACTTCATCGAGATGGTCGTTTCCATCGTTTCTTTCAGGCACTTTCGTTATTTTGTTTTTCAATGTTGGGAATCGTAATAGCTGGCAACCTTGCGATGGTCTTTATCTTCTGGGAATTGGTTGGCATCTGTTCCTGGTTTCTCATCGGCTTCTATTTTGAGCGACACTCAGCATCAACGGCTGCAAACAAAGCATTTATCGTGAATCGGGTTGGCGATTTCGGCATGCGTATTGGTCTTATGGCACTTTGGGGTGGTCTCGGAACATTGCATTTTGGTGACAGCGT
>JAUWWJ010000137.1 GCA_030616935.1 Planctomycetaceae bacterium | reverse complement strand
GCATGAACATCTTCAACCTCTATGTTCTTCTTGTCACCAGCTGCAATTCCAAAAAGTTGTTCGAGTAGCGACTGGCTGTCTCGCATACTGCCGGCTGCTCGACGAGCAATGAGCTCAAGTGCAGCTGGGGCGACTGTTAGGCCTTCGTTCTCAACGATTTGTCCCAGGCGTTGCGCAATGGCGGGCGTATCAACAGACTGGAAATCAAATCGCTGGCATCGAGACAGAATAGTAATGGGTAGTTTCTCTGGCTCTGTGGTGCAGAGTACAAATTTGACATGAGGTGGCGGCTCCTCAAGTGTTTTCAAGAGAGCATTGAACGCCTCTCTGGTAAGCATGTGAACTTCATCAATAATATAGGTCTTGTAATTGCCGTTCGCTGGTCTCACAGCAACATTCTGTCGCAGTTGACGGATTTCATCGATGCCGCGATTACTTGCTGCATCAATCTCAATTACATCGACGTCTTGGCCTGCGGCAATCGTCTTGCAGCGTTCACAAAGATTGCAGGGTTCACCGGATTCCCGATTTGTGCACTCAAGTGCCTTGGCGTATATGCGGGCCGCACTTGTTTTCCCCACGCCCCGGGCACCGGTGAAGAGGTAGGCGTGGCCAATGCGGCCGGAATCAATTGCTCCGGCAAGTCCGCGAGCTACATGTTCTTGGCCGATTAAATCAGCAAAACGCTGTGGCCGGTACCGGCGTGCAACAACCTGATAGGCAGCCGGATCAGCCATGGCACTCACTGGTTTTGGTTAAAAAAGGAAAAATGCATTGGGCAAGGGTTCCAAGACCCCTGTTGCACAGGATATTCTGCGAAATAGAGCGACTGCCGATGAGAGGCCCACCGCACAAAGAGACGACTGCTTATGGCTGCTGCGGTTAAGCCCTGACCAGGTTCACAGGCCTCCATCGCAGGGGCCCCTCATCGGACTCCGCTCCACATAAGGTTTTACGTCCTTCTCGCTGTTCGGTAAAGGCTGCTACATTCCTGACATGGCTTCCCCCATGATGCAACAATTTGAGGCGGCAAAGGCCCGTTGTCCGGGTGCTCTGGTACTGTTCCGGATGGGGGACTTTTATGAACTTTTCGGAGACGATGCAAAACGAGCATCTGAATTGCTCGACCTCACTCTGACCAGCAGAGACAAGGGGCCGAATGCAACCCCGATGGCCGGTTTTCCACACCATCAACTAGACCCACAGCTCGTGAAGCTTGTTGCGGCTGGTGAGCATGTCGCGATCTGTGAACAAATAGACGACCCAAAAACGACGAAAGGCCTCTTGCGACGGGAGGTCACACGAATCGTTACCCCAGGTATCGCATCAGATGAATCGTTACTCCAGCCTGATAGTGCAAACCATCTTGTAGCGATTGCACTCGGGGCTCTTCTGTTACGAGAGAATCTTGGCAAAGATTTCTACGAAAGTGATGCGACTGTTGGGATTGCATGGATTGATGTGTCGGTTGGTTGCTTTCAATCAGCAGTCCGAACTGTCGAAGAATTGAAAGATCATCTGTTGAGGCTTGAGGCGTCTGAGATACTTTGCAGTGAACGGGATCGGTCGTTTGTAGAAAAAATTCTTGCTGACACTGGAATCAGAACAGTCTTGACGGCACGTCCAGAATGGTGGTTTGAGGATAAACAGGCTGAAACAAAAGTGACCTCGGCAATTGGTAGCCTTCGTTTCGATGGTTTGGGATTCAATCTTCCGGAAGAACAGTTGGCGATAACTGCGGCTGGAGGCATCCTCGCATATCTCGAAGAGAATGAGCCAGCAGCAATTGGTCGAATTAAGACTCTCTCAGCCTGGCGATCAGGATCACGAATGGAGATTGACGAAGCAACCCGGCGGAGCTTGGAGCTCGTACGAAGTTCTTCTCAGTCTGGGCACCGTCGGGATGGTTCGTTGGCGGGTGCCTTTGGAAAAACACGTTCGGCTATGGGGAGTCGGCTTCTGGTCGACTGGCTGAGCGCTCCTCTGGTTGAGAAGACCACAATCGAGGAGCGAATAGATGCAGTCGCCGTGCTCGTAGATCATCCCGGTATTGCTAATCAATTGAGTGCAACACTTCAGGGAGTCGGTGATATTGAGCGATTGATAGGACGTGTTATGTCTGGTCGAGCTGGTCCACGAGACATTGAGCGGATCGGTCACGTCACAAAAATCCTGCCGGAATTGATCAAGCTCCTTGGTGAAGCAGGGGCACTGGTGGCAGCAGATGCACCCAGTGGGTCTACGTTACTCGCTCATTTCAGTGAGCATCTTGATCCGTGCCTTGATCTTTCAAAGCAAATTATGGCAACGCTTCGTGACGGCTGCCCGACGTTTGCGCGTGACGGAGGTTTTATTCGGCCAGGATTCGATGATCGCTATGATGAGTTCGTCGAGCTTGCAACGGGTGGAAAGGCATGGATTACGAAATATCAGGCCTCAGAGAGTGAGCGGACGGGCATTCCAAAACTAAAAGTTGGATTTAACCGAGTTTTTGGGTTTTTCCTGGAAGTAGGTCGGGGTTATTCAGATAAAGTGCCATCCGAATATGTTCGTAAACAGACTGTTAAAAATGCTGAACGATACACAACACCAGAGCTTGATGAGCGGCAGCGGCAAGTTCTTGGTGCGGAGGAGGAAGGTGTTCGTCGGGAACTCGAACTCTTTGAGAATTTACGAAATTTTGTGGCACAGCATCGAGAGCGTCTGGATGAGGTTGCGGAGCAAGTAGCGACCGTCGATGTACTCTTAACATTTGCCGATGTAGCGAGGTCACGTCGATGGGTACGGGCTGATATTTCTAATGACACTGTACTTGCTATTGATCAGGGGCGACATCCGGTGCTCGAACAACTGTTGCCTGCAGGCACGTTGGTGCCGAATGATCTTGCGCTCGTTGGAAGACGTGGGGAAGGTGCAGGGGGGGATTCTCTTCCCTCTGTGTTGCTAGTCACCGGACCAAATATGGGTGGTAAGAGTACGTTTATTCGGCAAGCCGCGTTGCTCACAGTTTTGGCGCAGGCGGGTTCTTTCGTGCCGGCAAAGGCAGCCAGAATCGGAATAGTCGACAGGTTGTTCGCCCGCATTGGGGCTGGCGATGATCTTGCCAGCGGCGCGAGTACATTTCTCGTCGAAATGTCACAGACTGCACGTATCCTCAACAGAGCTACTGAGAAAAGTCTCGTGATTCTTGATGAGGTTGGGCGTGGAACCAGCACATTTGACGGGCTCGCTTTGGCTCAATCTGTTGTCGAGTACCTCTATAAAA
This sequence comes from Planctomycetaceae bacterium, assembly GCA_030616935.1. The sequence goes on along the minus strand of JAUWWJ010000137.1, from coordinate 2,201 downwards.
AACTTTATTGCAGGACCTTATTTGCAACGCATTATCTTCAACTTGCAGCGCTCGATAAATACGCAGGCGTTGCGAACGCCCAGGTGCTTGTTGAACAGCATGAAGGACAGCTCATTTTTCTCCATCAGGTCACTGCAGGTGCTGCAGATAAAAGCTGGGGAGTGCATGTCGCGAGGCTTGCTGGCGTTCCAGATGCTGTTATTCATCGAGCCAGAGACCTGTTACTAGCCTACGAAACGGGTGGAACACAGAAGTCTTCCAAAGCAAAACGTCCCCAAGATTTAAGTGAGGGACAATCACTTTTATTTGACTAGTTGGTTGCTGCTCACATGAGTTTTTGTGTCAAAATGATGTCGGATGGTGTCCAGTATTGCGGCCGATATGTTTTTATTTGTCACAGTTTGAAGAGCCCGCCAGCCGGGAACCGCATTTACTTCCAGTACCCATACAGATCCATCGCTGCAAGGCAATATGTCGACCCCCGCAATGTTGGCCCCAAGTGCTTGGGCGGCAGCGTGAGCGAGTTCGATCCATTCTGTTGGTGGAGTGAATAATTCAGCTCGTCCACCGCGCGAGATATTTGTTCGCCATTCTCCGTCTGCTGCGACCCGCCTCATCGCAAATGCTTCTGATCCAACGACAAGAATGCGTACATCCCACCCATCATTGGCAATGTACTGCTGGGCTACTGCCACACCGGTTTCAGAGAAAAAAGGAGGTATCTGTTTTGCGTCACCTTCGAACCTCGCAAGTCCTTGGCCATTTGATCCAAAAATAGGTTTGAGCACAGCAATGCCACCGAATTCATCGGTACACATTTGGAGGTCAGCAGATGATTGAACAATCGCTGACCGGGGAACAGGTATTCCAGCGTCAACGAGTCGGGTTGCTGTCACGTATTTATCAATTGCCGATTCCAGAGATCTTGGATTGTTGAGTACAGCGATTCCTCGATTGGCAAGTCGTGCAAGGATGTCCATGCGGCTGATGACTTGTTCAAGTGTTCCTGCGGGCATGGTGCGGACAAGGATTGCATCGGCGTTGTGAAGAAAATCGGGCCAAAACCTGTCCCTGCTGCTGTCAGTCAAAGAACCTATTGTCCCCCAATCAATTACAGATCCACAGATGTTTTCAGAGGAAGACGCCTTGAGAAGTTCGGCGACATGCCAGCTTTTAGCTGACCCCAGTATGGCGAGCGACAAGGACATGGTGAACTTAACCGGCAGCTGAGAAAGATTTTTCGATAATATCTGGTGATACCACACCAAATCGATGGTGGCGACCGGATTCAAGGTTTCTAATTTCAAGTACAGCCGGTGCAAAGAGGGCTGGATCAAGTGCATAGAAGTCGTGGTTTGCCTGCCTGAATAAATCAGAGAATAACTCGCCATGCAGATTCGAATGGCTACTGACAGCACGAGGACCAATAGCCTCCAAGCTGGCATCGTCACCTATAACATCAAGTCTTACAACGCCTCCGTAAAGTATCGCATCATTTGCACAGCCAATTGCTGCAAGTGATTCTCGCAATGTAGACGGAAGGGGTGCGACCCCAGTGCCTCGAACAATGCGTTCTAAATCGAAGCCACACTCGTGAAGCTGGTGAATCGCTGTTTCGAGCGATCGGGCAATGACCTGAACCATTCCAGCCGGACTGTTTGTGGCGGCGACAAGTAGTGTGATGTCGCGAGTGGAAAGACCGGCTAGGGCGGCGAGTTCATGGCAGACAGCTTCTGGAGGCAGGCGATCGGTTTCGAGCAAACCGATCGTTTCTTGTGGTTGTTCTCGACGACCGATTGTTTCAAAAATGTTCTCTTTACCAATTGCGGCGCGAATCGGTCCACTTGCCATCGCTTTAAAGTTTTTATGATCAATCTGCCAGCCTGCATACTGTGAGGCAAGGCATGCAGACACGGGGTCATTCGAATGTACTTGAACAAGGGGCCACGAACACTGCGGCCAGATGTCTGAAAGAAACATCAATTTTCCATCAGAGATCAAATCAGTTTTTCCGCGGCCACCCATCGCAACGTCAGCCATAATGGCACCGAGCTCTGATGATCCTTGTGCTTCTACGCCGCAGTCAAGTATTCGTGTGCCCGAACAGTTGAGAATAGTAGCCAAGTGTTTTTCAGGTGACGCAAGAAGCCCTTCAAGGCAAATTGCTGCACCTTCACTCAGTGACTTTACTGCTGGTGGAG
>JAUWWJ010000451.1 GCA_030616935.1 Planctomycetaceae bacterium | reverse complement strand
CGCATCCTCACATGGTACAGACCAAGTCGTTATTACGTCATCAAATCATGACACAGCGGAGTTGCTTAGAAGCAGTATTTCCCAATTTGGATTTGAAGCATCGATTACCTTAAGCGGTCGTTCCTGTATTCAAGAGATCCGACAATCACCAGACGTACGTCTGGTGATCCTTTCTGCTCGTCTACCAGATCTGAGTGCTCCAGAAGTTGTCCAGTTATTACAACAAGAATCACTTGGCGGACAATTACCAGTACTTGTAATACTTGATCCACTTGATGACGATAAAGCATGCCGTCGACGCACCCGTCTTGTATTGAGTCTTGCTGATTTTGATAACGCTCTGCTAACAGACAGACTCGAGAGTCAGTTCTTTCCCACTATTCAAAAGCCAGGAACAGCGGATGAGTTTATCAGCCCGCCACGGTTCCCAGAGACGCTTACTCGTATTGCTGGCCCGAAGGCGATTGACAAAAGCTGGCGACAAACACAGGCGAACCATCGTCTTCAGCGCGCCCATATAGCCCTTCTTACACTCACACAACTGAGCACCCTCGGATGGGATGTTCGGGGGGCTTGTTCTGTCGCCCAGAATGGCCTCAAGCATGCCAAAACGTTTGAGCCAGCAATGGGATTACTGGCAAACATACCTAGCCCGAATGCCCAACAGGCACTTTTTGATTTGGCATGGGCACCAGATTTAGGCAAAAACGTTCGTCAAATGGCAGTCGGGGCTCTTGATGAAAGTATTCGATTCCACGGTATTCTTCTGACAAACAGCACCTTACGAATCGTCAATGATATGTACAATAGTTCCAGTCGAGGAGGTGATTCTTCGATAGACCGTTCCCTCGTTGCCCTTTTCCGACTGCCAAGACAATCAGCGGCTGCCGATGCTCAGGAAACCAACTGACGACTGCCCACAATCTATAGCAGGCTTCATCGGAACAAGTCCTGCCATGCAAGAGGTCTACGCCATGACCCACCGTGTGGCAGCCTCAACAGCGTCGGTCCTCCTCGTTGGTGAAACGGGTACAGGCAAGGAACTTATTGCACGTGCCATTCACGAACTCTCGCAGCGTGGAAGCGGACCGTTTGTCCGGGTGAACTGTGGAGCTCTTTCGGAAAGCCTCTTAGAGAGTGAGTTATTCGGACATGTTCGAGGATCCTTTACTGGAGCCGTAGCCAATAGAGCCGGCCGGTTTGAAGCCGCGCATACGGGAACAATTTTTCTCGATGAAATCAACTCAACAACACCGAAACTTCAGGTAAAACTGCTCCGTGTATTACAAGAACGTGAATTCGAACGTGTTGGAGATACCGAAACCATTCAGGTCGACACGCGTGTGATAGCTGCGAGCAATCGAGAACTTCTTGATGAGGTTGCAAAAGAAACCTTCCGAGAGGATCTGTACTATCGACTGAACGTAGTACCGATTTACCTACCACCACTTCGTGGAAGGCGGACCGACATTCCCCTTCTTGTTGAATACTTCCTGCAAACCTATTGTCGTGAAAATGCCCGCGATACTATGACAATACACCCATCTGCAATGGAGGCCCTGACCCGACATCATTGGCCGGGTAATGTTCGCGAGCTACAAAACGTTGTTGAACGATGTGTGATTATGTCCGACGGTAGTGAGCTTACGCTTGAGATTTTACCACCAGCATTTCGTGGCGAGCAGTCTGCTGTTGCTATGCCCGGCCGGGGCGGTGATCTCGACAGCCTTGCACGTGATCTTGTTGAACAGGGTATGGCATCCGCACCGGATGGCGATGCGAATCTGTTTGATCGTGTTGTCAGCCGTGTTGAAAGAGAACTCATCGCTCAGATGCTCGCAGCCTGCGATGGGGTACAACTCAAAGCAGCTGCAAGATTGGGAATTAATCGAAATACGCTGAGAAAGAAGCTGCTCGAACACGGACTCGATGAGTCAAATGAAGAGTGAATGCTCCCGGCGGGCGTTCGTGTTGGCAGCACAAGCGGACTGAACATCAGACTCGCATGTTCTGTTCCTAGGCTTCAGCCATCTCACGAGCATGATAGCTAGACCGAACAAGAGGACCTGACGCAACTTGCTGAAAACCCATGCGACGGGCAACTTCGCCAAGCTCATCAAATTCATCTGGATGGACATATCGATCAACTGGCAAGCTGTCGAGTGTCGGCTGTAGATATTGACCAAGTGTCAGGAAGTCAACACCGTGATTCAATAAATCCGCAAACACTTGGAGCAGTTCTTCTCGTGTTTCTCCAAGCCCGAGCATTAATCCACTTTTCGTCTTGGTATCCGGCATGATTT
>JAUWWJ010000129.1 GCA_030616935.1 Planctomycetaceae bacterium | reverse complement strand
CTGACAATTGGTGCCGTGGCAGGTGATCTTTTACGGATGCGATTTACACCACCAGTTTCATCGAATGCAAAATGGCAGGGAGAGCAGATGGCTCGCGTCGATGTGCATCCCTTACTGCCAACGAGGGCGGCCGGATATGGGAGTGTCGAACTTCGCCTCGCATTGAAAAATATCCGTACCGGGGAAGAACTGCAGACTCAATCTCAGCCACTCGTTCCTTTTGATTCAGCGCCACCTACTGAGGGAATCGTGTTGGAAGAATGGCAGCCGGTTACTTTTGAATGTGGAGTCCCTTCGGTTCCTGGTGTGTATCAGTTGCAACTTGACGCTATTGAACAAGGGAGCCTGCGGTGGTCTCGTACCTTGGCGTCAGCCACAAAAGAATTTGTAGTTTCTTCAAACAGCATGCTGTCGAGTGCGGAAGGCGGAGAGTCGTGGCAGTTGATCTATGAACTTGACCCTGGGAGCCCTCGTTTGCATGAGCGATTACGGCGATTGCCAGGCCAGGCAGCAGCATCGATGGCATCAATGAGGAGGATTTCGTTGCCTGCGATGCCGATGCCATCACTTGGTGATGCTGCAGATCGAATTCCATCGTTGTCACTGCCAAAAGTGCCGATGCCTGGTCTTCCCAAGGTTCCTTCTGTTGACAGTCTGATGCCGAGGTTTAGTGGTCTTCTTTCAACAGGCCACTCGACCGTTGAGCCTCATCAGCTTGGCGCGATGCTTCGACTGCCACCAATGAGTGCTTCGGGTGTACCTACCTGGGAAGGAATTGTGATTACGGATGCTGTACCAGGCCGGCCGCATGCTGTGGAAGTCGCCTACCCCAGCGACCAGCATGTTGCAATTGGTTTATCAGTTCTTGAGCAAGACTCTGGTGCGACGCATATTTCGGTTCGGCATGACGGTGGGTTTGAGGTGCCACGACCACCTGCTGGTTCGTCAGCAGTCCTGCGTCGGCACCGTTTTGTTTTCTGGCCTCGAACTCAATCACCACTATTGGTGATCAGTAACTCATCGCGTCATCAGACGGCCACGGTCGGACGGGTGACTGTGTATCGAGGACCGGCAAAGATGAGTGATTCGGCGTTGCCGGTGAGTGGCTACGGGGAACGTCGAATCTTTGCGCCAGTGCCACGTGAGGCATCGGCTGCGCAGGCTGGTGGCGAAAAAGATGTGGGCCAGCCTGCTGGATGGGTTCACTGGTACGACGAACTATGGCAGACCGCCGAACGTCTCAAGAGCCAGCAAGTCACCGGTTTGGCAGTCGATGTCTATGCTGGCGGGGCGAGTCTTTGGCAGTCCGACCTGACTGCTGGAGGACCACGATGGGAAGGGGGGGCAGGTGACCCTTCGTTTGATGAGGAAAACCGCCTTGCGTTGCTGTGTCGAGTGGGTGAGCAGGCGGGCATGGGGTTGGTTCCAACGCTTCGGTTTGATGGCATTCATCCTCGAATAGAAAGCCTCCTTGGTCAGGATGACTGTAAGCCGGGCCTCCTTTGCCTGGGGCGTGACGGTCAGGTTCGTGACGCCTCCGAGACGTTAGTCGGTCGCCATTACAATATTCTTGATCCTCGTGTACAGGCTGCAGTGCTCGACGTTGTTGCCGAGCTCGTTGAGCGGCTGCGAGGGTCTGGGGTCATAGATGGAATCGCCTTGGAGCTTTCTGCCAAAGGATGGCTTCATCTTCCGGGTGTTGCCTGGGGGCTCGATGACACAACATTTATGAGATTTGTGCAGGAGACGGGGCAGGGCAAAACGGTTCTTCATGATTCAGGCCCCAATCGATTTGTGACTCGAGCTGCAGCAGTCGAGGGAGAACTGCGTTCGGCATGGCTTGCATGGCGTGCGGAGCAAATAGCGATGCTTCATCAGGGTGTTGCTCGTATTGTGGCTGCTGAGGCTGACTGGAATTACTACATCATGCCAACGACCCTGATGTTTACAGGCTCAGTGGCTGAACGATTGAGGCCAGTGGTCGCGGGCCAACCTCACGATCAGGCGGTGTTGTATGAACTTGGTCTTGATCCAGCATCGCTGACTCGTCCAAAGAATGCCGTGTTCGTTGCACCTCGGCTTCATACTGCAACGGAAGATGACATTGATGCTGCAACGATTGCGACAGTGAATCAGTCAGCTTCGATGTCTGCTTGGGAACGTCGTGCCTCACGAAGAGGGCTTGTTCTACTTGAGCAGCCCAAACAGGTAGATATCTCGGCTGTTATTCCGCACGGGCCTTTTGATGCTTCAGAGTTTTTTGCTCCGAACGTCATGCACGCGGTGAGCGGTGGACCAAAGCGACAGGAATCTTTACTTCTTGGCTTGGCCACCGCTGATGCAGAGGTCGTTTTTGATCAGTCGCTTCGCTGGGCCGAATTGACGGTGAGTGATACTGCCATTCGGCGGGCGTTCCTGTCTTTCCCTGTGCGAGACCTGCAATCGGTAGAGGGTGTGCCAGCTGATTTTCCAGTTCGTTTTGTTCAGGGCAATGACGCTGCCTGGCTGTTGGTAGGGAATTCAAGTCGGATGGCAGCACGGGTTGATGTGAGGCTGAATGCTGCTGCAACAGGAGTCGATGTCATCACTGAACAAACACTCTCAACAGTTAACAATCAGTTTGAGATTGAAGTGATGCCCTGGAGTCTTCGGGTTATTCGGTTGGATCGCTCAGAGGTAGATACCCGGCCGCTCACAGGAACAGTGCATTTTGAAGAAGATGCAGTTCGTTCAATTGAGGAAAGCGTTGCTGACTTACGGCAACGCCAGGCAGTACTCGAGACACCACCTCAGATTTCAGTGCTCGATAATCCAGGGTTTGATTTACCAAGTCTCGGTAATGGTGTGACTGGCTGGGAGATTGTTGAAGCCGCTGGGGGGCAACTCGAACTCATCGAAGCGCCGTCACCAAAATCAGGTGATAGCGAAAAGAATCAGGCTGTTCGCATGACATCAGTCGGTAGCCTTGCGACGGTGCGGAGTAATCCATTTCAGCCGCCGCAGACGGGTCGCTTGAGTGTTGCTGTTTGGCTTCGACTGCCCGCGTCTGCCCCTCAGCCGCCACTACGAATAGCAGTCGAAGGAGTTGATAGTGGCGAACAGTACTATCGATTTGCACCAGTTGGTGCAGCAGCCGGTGGGCGACCTTTGCAGGAAGGATGGAATCGATTTGTTTTACAGGTGACCGACCTTCCTAGTGACCCAAATGAATCACTGCGTTTACGATTCGATATGCTCGGTCCGGGTGTTGTCGAAATTGATGAACTCGAAGTCTATAATTTGGTGTTTAATCAGGAACAGCAAAATGAACTTCATGGAGTACTCAACGAGATGGAAAGTGAGCTCGCAGACGGATTCACAGCACGGGTGCTCTCCAGACTTGAGGGGTATTGGCCACGTTTTCTGCAGGCAGCGGTTAGTGACGAGCAGTCCAAGAGAGTTGCGCGGCGTATTGCCCGCCGTGAAGAACGACAGGTGAAGGCAGAAAGCGAGGCCACTGAAGAGGATGATGGATTCTTCGGTCGCGTCCGAAGCTGGTGGCAGTAGTCGGGTTCGGCTTTGGCGATTATCACCAGTTGAGCATGTTATCCCGGTGGCCAGCCGAGTGATCGCCCACCAAGTAGATGAATGTGTAGGTGATTCACTGTTTGGCCACCGTCTGTTCCGCAATTCACGACGAGACGATATCCGTTGACAAGATTTAGCTTGGTTGCAATGTCTGTTGCCACTCTCATGAGGTGACCGAGCAGAGGGATGTCTGCGTCGGTCACTTCAGCGAGACTAGGCAGTGGCTTTTTTGGGATGACGAGGATATGGGTTGGCGCCTGTGGTGAAACGTCATGGAACGCAAGGCACAACTCGTCCTCATGCTCTATCTGAGCAGGTATTTCCCGACGAATAATTTTTGCAAAAATTGTCTCAGCCATTGGTGGCGGTCTTCTTTTTTCGGGATCGCCGTTTTGAAGCATTTGGTATTGCCCATTCTTTTGTCAGCATCTCAAAGACTTCGGGAGTCTCGTAGCGGATAACATTTTTTCCTTCAGGCATTGGTCCAACGAGTGATCGGAAAACTGGTGCACCCCTGAGTTCGAGGTCAGTGCTACAGTCATCGATACCAACCTGCAGATGCGAGGTTGGTATGTCTTCAGCTTTATCGAAGTCGTGAATAATGAGTTCGCCGTTGCGGCCTTGTGTCACAACTCGCCAAGTATCTTTCGCCATTCGTATTCTCCTCGGAGGCTGGGACGGCCGGCCATGGCATCCTCTCCACCTCTCTTTCGATACACATGGGATCGGTTGATCGGGAGGAGATAGGTGACGTTCAGATTCTCAGGGTATCCTGACCGTTACAAACCGGCCCTGGGCCATATGGTTCATCTATTCAGCAGGAATGGTACAGGTGGTCTTGCGATGTTTTTTCTAGTGAATGCTGCTGTCCTTCATTTGTAGAAGTATCTCAAGCTCTGCTCGCGTTGGTAGAGGCGGCGAATAGAATCAAAACTCAGCTTAAGAACGTAGCAAGGGTCTCACGGGAGTTCACTCAAGGGAACGGGCACTTGCAGCAGGCACTCCATTCTCAGCCACAACTCTTTGCAGGATTCAGGAAGAAATAAAGAAAGACTCTGGCTGCCGTATTAAGGAGGAGGGTTTGTATGAAAACACTGAGCATGAAAACAATGATTTTCAGAGCGAGAGAGCCGATTCAGCATGGATTCACTCAGCTGAGGGGGGAGAGGATTCGAGGAAAATGTGACAAAAATGTAAAAACTTCTTGCCAGTCACAAATTGCCTATATACCCTACTTTTGTCGTTTGGCGATTGCTCGCAGGTTCCTGGAAACCTGTGTTTTTCTGCTAAATCGAAAATGGCTGCTGCCTCGGGCTGGAAGAATCTTCTGGTGAGGGAGTTGTTTCGAGCAATGGATTGCGTTTTGAAATTCACTATTTCAAGCAACGTAACAATCCATGCAAGAATTTACGCTTCTGACCGGTTCTACCGGTCTTCTCGGGCAATATCTTCTGAGAGATTTACTCGCAAAGGGTCTCAGGGTAGCCGTTGTTGTTCGACCCTCCAGAGCATCGGATGCTCGATCCCGAGTCGATGCAATCATGAGCCGATGGGATCGACTTGAAGGTCGATATCTTCCCAGGCCGGTAATCCTTACTGGTGACCTCAGTAGGCCGGGAATCGGCATATCACATCAGGAGAGAGTATGGCTCAAAAGGAATTGTCGCGCTATTGTTCATAATGCAGCAAGTCTTTCCTTTACCACGGGCGGACCACGAACAGAAGAGCCATGGTTGGGAAATGTGGGTGGAACAACCAACCTCACCGCGCTCGCGCGAGATTTAGGTGTTCCTCGCTTCCATCATGTATCCACTGCATACACCTGTGGTCTACGCACTGGAACTATTTATGAAACAGAAAATAATCTGGGCCAAAAGTTTGGTAATGATTATGAAGAAAGTAAATTAGAAGCTGAAAATATTGTTCGTGATGCTGGTTTTCCAGAATCACCAACATTCTTTCGACCGGCGATTATCGTTGGAGACTCACGGACTTCATATACAAGCACGTACCACGGATT
>JAUWWJ010000104.1 GCA_030616935.1 Planctomycetaceae bacterium | reverse complement strand
CGGTACTTTGGCCCCTCTTCCATAATCGAAGTACCATGAATGCCATGACGTACATTGCATAGGGGAAAAAATGTTCTCGGTTTCCTGTTAGCGTACAAAGCACTAACCAGATACCCGCTGGTATCAGCATTCCAAGGGAACGTAACTGACTTCCACAGTAGATTTCGATGAAGATCGCCGGCACAACGACGCCCACCCATGCTGGACCGCCCCAAACGGCAAGAGCCGACAGAAATCCGACTTCCGTAACGAGAAAGACTACTTTCTCAACAGAAGGCTGCTTCTGGCGTGGTGTCTGTTCAGACGTGGTATTCATGCGTTCAATGTACACGCACAGGCAGTATGTTTTCCAACTACAAGATGCCCAGTCAGGCAATAAGGTCTTCGATAACCTCACCGCCAAACTGAGAAAGCTGCTTATGCCGACCTGCGTGCAGATATGTCAACTTGTTGTCGTCAAGCCCTAGAAGGTGAAGCATCGTTACATGCACATCTCGAATGGGATGGACGCATTCTGAAGCAGAGGCACCAAGTTCGTCTGTTGCCCCAACTACACCTGGCCTCACTCCGCCACCAGCAAACAACATTGTCATCGCCTGGTTATTGTGCCCTCGTCCAAGCGAATAGACTCCCCCTCGTTTGTTATTGTCCGGCGTTCGTCCAAATTCACCTGTCCAGACAACAAGTGTGTCTTCAAGGAGCCCACGTTGTTTTAAATCTCGAATTAGACCCGCCATAGGCTTGTCGACACTTTTTATTCGTGATGTATGGCCCTGCTTAAGATAGTCATGGCTGTCCCATCCACCACTAAAGATTTGTACAAACCGAACACCATTCTCCACAAGCCTACGAGCAAGAAGACACTGTTTACCGAAAGCATTTGTATCGGGTTCACCAACACCATACATTTTTTTCGTCTGCTCGGACTCCGTGTCACAATCAATAACATCTGGTATTTCCGTCTGCATCCTGAATGCCAGCTCATAGTTAGCAATACGATCCTGCAATCTTTCATCTTCAGCAGAAAGTGTCTCAAGATGTCGTTGATTCAGCTTCGTCAACTCTTCGATCATTCTCCTCTGCTGGGCAGGCATTCGGTGGCCCGGTGTTGCGAGATCAAGAAGAGGTGATCCCTCCGGCCGCAACCGGGTCCCTTGGTAATACGGTGGCAAAAACCCATTCGACCAATTCGTCGAGCCACCCTGAGGCAACGCCAACTCCGTCATCACAACAAAAGCGGGTAAATTTTCATTCTCCGTGCCCAGCCCATATGTAACCCATGAACCAACCGCAGGATCACCACCCAATCGACTGCCCGTATTCATGTGGAAGAGAGCTTCCGGATGATTCAGTGATTCTGCTTGGCATCCACGATAGTTACATAGCTCGTTGGCGACGTATGGGTCTGCCATATATTTCCATTGATTACACATCTCAATGCCGTTGTCGCCAGCATGCCGAAAGCCAAACGGACTCCCCACAAAAAACTTATACCCCTTTGCAAGTCCGCCAGGAAGTTTCGACTCTTCCTTATGTCGCCTAGTGAGCTCAGGCTTTGGATCAAACGTATCCATATGCCCTGGCCCGCCTTCCATGAAGAGCATAATCACTCGTTTTGCTCGCGGCGCAAACATGGGCGGCTGGAGTGCAAGCGGAGCTTTTCTCTTATCCTCAGCCTGAAGCAAATTGCTTAGCGCTACCGGACCAAGACCGGCGCCAAGACTCAACAGCAAATTCCGTCGACTTGTCATAAACATTGCGTCACCATTTAGTCCACAAAAAGAAACTCATTTGTATTCATCAAAAGCAGACAAACATCTGCCAGCCCGCTGGCCTCCAACGACAGATCGGCCATTTTGAGATCGGCCTCATAATTTTTAAACTTTGGCAGTATCTCACGATACTCAAAGGGTAGCCCACTGAACTCCTCAACAAGCGATCGCGTGATCTCAGTTGGATATTCCGAAGGTGCAGCAATTCCCCTCTTGCGATTCCGCACAGTATCTCCCGCGAACTTCACCAACTGCTGTATTTCAGCGTCAACTGGCTCTCTTCCAAGTATCCGAAGAAATGCGATCTTGATAGCCATGACATCATCTCGAGATGTCTTGGCAAGTTCGTTGGCCAACGCCACAGCACGGTCTGACATGAATTCACTATTCAGAAGTGTTAGTGCCTGGGGAGTAACTGACGCATCAACACGCAATTCACACGACTCGTTCGGATTTGGTTGATTGAATAGCTCTAAAAACGGATCAGCAAGACCACGACAGTGGTAGGCAAAAATCGTTCGCCTGTTCCGCTCATCGCGTGAAACTGAGGGCTGGTAAGCCGGAGCGAGAGAGAACTGAATCATTCTTGGCTGCAGGGCAACTTCCATATTCATTTCAGGAAACACGGGAATTCCGCCATCTGAATGCACAAGCTCTCCGCTCACCAACAGCAAGGAATCCCGAATCTCTTCTGCAGTCAACCGTCGCCGCCTGAAGTGTGTCAACAGGCTATTTTCTGGATCAACCAACGCGAGATTCTTTTCGTCTACCGGAACAACTGACCGCCGGTACACGTCAGAGAGCATGATCGCCTTGTGTAATTTCTTTATACTCCAGTTCCCTTGAAGAAACCGACGTGAAAGATAATCAAGCAATTCTGGGTGCGTTGGCTTCCCACCCTTTGCTCCAAAGTTATTTGAATTCGCAGCAAGGCCACGACCGAAATGATACTGCCAGACCCGATGAACAATGCTTCGCACTGTTAACGGATTACGGGCATCTGCAATCCAATGTGCCAGAGCTGTTCTCCTCCCACCTATGTCATTGGGTAACACGTGTGCAGGCCCGTTTGGCTGGGCCCTGAGCGACACTGCACTCAGTACCCCGGGAGAAACCTTTGCTCCAGGAGCATCGAGACTGCCTCCGGTGAGAATACAGTTCTCGACTGTGCCATCATCATCACGAAAAACCGTGAATCGCCTCAGTTTCCTAGCATTCTGGGTTTTTTTTGGCATGTCGCGAGCACTAAACACACTCTGCACGAGGGGCTCAAACCGCTCTAAACGCCGCTCCCAGATCCATTCATCCTGCTCTCGCACCTTCAGCATTCCCGACTCTACGTGATTAAGCCCAACATGCCGAGGCGGCTTTTGATCATCAGGATCAGCTCTTCGTTTACTCTCTTCTTTGTACGGCAGGTCATGTTCTGCGTACCATGCACGTGCCGCTGCCTCACGTTTATCGACAAGCTTTTTCTTCTCTGCCCGTGCAAAAGCCAACATTTCTTCAACGAACGCTTTTTCTGAATCGAACCGATCACGTGATTCAACACTCAAGAAGGGTGCTGGCCGCTCCACAGGAAAGGTTGTCGCAAACGCCGCATAGATACCGTAGTAGTCCCGAGTAGGAATTGGGTCAAACTTATGATCGTGACACTTACAGCAGCGAAGAGTTTGTGAGAGAAATGTCTGACCCGTGATATTCACAACATCATCTAGATAAATCTGACGCGCCTGATCATCATCAACCATTGCGTTATCCCACGGACCAAGCCGAAGGAAACCGCTGGCAACAAGAAGTTCTGCTTCCCTTTCTGTGTACTCACCTTCTGTTTCTGTCTTACGCACCGCTGCATAGAGTTGTTGGCCCTCGAGTCCCGCTGCCATATGCCGCTTCCTGACAGATGTCTTTGCAAGCTCATCTCCAGCTATCTGCTCCATAATAAATTCGTTGTACGGCTTGTCGTTATTGAAGCAGCGAATGACGTAGTCTCGGTAACGCCACATATTTGACCGTTCATAGTCATTACTCATCCCCCCGGTGTCAGCATACCGTGTGATATCGAGCCAATGCCTCGCCCAACGCTCTCCATATCGAGGGCTATCGAGCAATCGATCAACCAGCTCCTCATAGGCCAATTCACTATCACGAGCGAAGTCCTCAACAAATACTGCGGTCTGTTCAGCGTTAGGCGGCAAGCCTGTAAGGTCATAGGTCACCCTACGAAGCAGTTCTACTGAATGAGCCGGCGGTGAAGCGACAAGTGCCTTCTCTGCAATTTTTTTATCCACAAAAAAATCAATCGCATCGCTATGCGACACGTCCGTAGGAAGGAGCTCTCCTTTGCGAGGCAGATCTACGAACGCCCAAAGATCGTTCTCTACATACTTTCGGTCAGTCCACTCCTGACTTGTTCCGCCACTGGTCTTCCATCGAACTAACCCTTCCTCTAACGCTCGCCCTTTGGATGCTTCTTGTATTGCGAGTTGCCTCTCCAAAGAAGGCCATGGTGCACCCGCTCGCACCCACTCCTCAACGAGTGCTATCTCATCAGAAGTAAGTCGCTCACTCTTTTTTGGTGGCATCTCAAGGCCATCCCATCGAATAGCATCGAGCAACGAACCGGTGCCTGCATCTCCTGGAACAACCGCTGCATCCCCTGACTCACCGCCACGAACCAGAGCGTCCCGAGATGTCATGTAATATTCACCGCGAAGTTCATCGCCCTCCCCGTGGCACCCAAAACACTTCGACCGGAATAGCGGTAGCACCTCCAAGGCGAACAGCTCTTCTGCATTGGTTTCCAACTTATCTCTACGAACATCGATTTCAGGCGCCTCAGCTATCGCAACGCGACACAATGCAAACGTTAGCCCCCCCATAGAGAGCAGGCAAACCGTTGGTAGCAGCCAAACTCGCAAGCTTTTCGGTGACCTATAGATTTTCATATTCATTCTCCACCAGAACTCTGCGAATACATCGTTGCGATTTCACTGGCACCTAGTACACCATCGAAAATAAACACCTCATCGACTGCACCATTGAGGTTGCGACACGTAAACTCCTCATCTGTCCGATACATCGGCTCTGCCCAATTGGCGATAGAAGCCGCACTGAGATTAATATGGGGCACGGTTGCGTGTTCTGGTATCAATTCCAGGCTGACCTGATTTCCATTGACGTAATGAGCGACCTCACCGGCTCTTCGGTCATATGTTACTGCTAGCATGTTCCATTCCCCGCTCATAGCGTTTCGCCATATCGGCGGCGAATAAAACACCGTCTGCCGCCAACTTGTTCCCTTTCGATGCGGATGCTTCACTGAGAAAAAGATTCGTCCATCTTTGAGAATTTGCCAGTGAGGCTCACCCTCTTCGTGCCCATCTGTCAGAAAAAGTGAATTAAAAAGATTATTTAAACTGTTTATTTTCACCCAGCAGACCAATGAAATATTATCCATCTCATCCCGTAAAGCGACTCGGGAACGACTCCCAAGTCGTGTGTAGTCAAATGCCCGCCCCTCTCTTCCCCACCGATTCACGCAGGCAGTTGCTCCAACAACTGCTGCTTGAGTTGATGGCGTTGCCCCGTCGCAAAGGTTCTCAAGCACACGGCTTTGCTTTTCGCTAGGGCCGCGGTAACACGCAACAAGGCGCGGATCATGCAACCATTCCTCAAGCGCCTTTTCCCAGACGTCTTCCTGCATGGACAGGCTTTGCTGGGCCGCACGCGATACAGTTAAGGAACTCATGACATGAATTGGTTCTTTGAGTACTTCATGTTTCGCTGTCGTGCTTCGGACACGCAATGAATCCCCGCGGGTGAATCGGATTTCCGGCCGCTCTTTCTGCACGAGACCCACCTCACCATCAAGAACAGTAACATCAGTTGTATCGTCATTCACCCGCACACTGAACTCTGTACCGTAGTCGATAATTTTCCCAGCTTCCGTCACAACGCGAAACCCATGCGCTACGTCAGGAACATAAGCCCGTACAGCGCCCTGACTCAGTGAGACAACCAAAGGAGACTCAATGACAAATTCTGCTTCCCCTTCAACTATAAGCTGAACACCACTGAAAAGCTCGAGCTGAATAACCCCTGACCGAATGTGATGGACTCCTCGTGGAAGAACATCTCCAGACGATACTGCCGATGTCTCCCAATCAACATTTGCCTGACTGGCAACAACTGCGAATCCATTAGGAGGCGGCGTAGAACTTCTACCAGGGCCTCCCTGATTCGGCCTCAGGCCCCGATTGAGCACGACCAACAACACAACAAGCACCACCGCCGTAACCATGAGCACCGGCACGCCTTGGGATTGCCACATCCCTCCCAACCTCCTAGAGGTCTGTCGAGG
>JAUWWJ010000372.1 GCA_030616935.1 Planctomycetaceae bacterium | reverse complement strand
GCCTGAGGGATATGAGAAAGTTCTGACACCTAATGAGATTGCAGACCTCGTGGCGTACTTGAAAGCAGATGGTTCAAGGCCTGCTGGTTCCAGTCAACCAACCGGCGAATGAAAGTGACTTTTTATGCATTGGCAAAGAATCATCAAGCTCAGGAATTTTTTAAAACAGATTGCTTTTCTGACATTCGTCATGTGCGTGGCAGGTGTGTCTGCGTACGGAGATACTTCGCAGACGGCAACGAAACCAAATGTGCTGTTTATCGCTATCGATGATCTGAACGACTGGACAGATATGCTCGAGGGGAATGCTCAGGCCTGCACTCCTCATATGGACACGCTCGCCTCAAAAGGCATTGTTTTTACGAATGCCCACTGTGCAGCCCCATGTTGTGGTCCATCACGATCTGCCATTATGATCGGAATCAGGCCGTCAACTTCGGGGAACTACATAAATAAAAATTCTTTGACACATAATCCAATTCTGAATAACGCGGTGCTTCTGCCTGAGTTCTTTCAGCAGCACGGATACTATGTGAGCGGCGCTGGCAAACTCTTTCATGGCTACCACTTTAATTATGAGGTGAAGGGTCGAGGCTTTGATGAGTACTATCCAAGCAAAACACAGGATCTGCCATCATTTAAAGGACTTAAGTTTTCATCGAAGCTTCCCTTGGGTGGGTGGTCGAGAACAGCCGACTGGGGGGCTCTCCGTCCAGATGTCACTGTGGATGATCACCCGGATGGGAAGACAGCAAATTGGGTGAAAGGAAAATTACTTGAGGGTCAGTTGCAGGAACCTTTTTTTCTCGGTGCTGGTATCTTTGAGCCTCATCTGCCGAATTACGCACCGCAGAAGTACTTTGATCAATTCCCCTTGGAGGACATCAAGCTTCCTGATGGTTTCCTTGAGAATGATCTCGATGATGTGCCAGCTGCCCATGCCAAGATGGCCCACAATCCGTGGCTCAAAAGAATTCGCGAAATGGGGCAATGGAAGCCCGCAATTCAGGCGTACCTAGCATGCACAGCAATGGTTGATGATCTCGTTGGTGAGATTGTTGAGGCACTCGAAAAGTCCAAGTATGCCGACAACACCATTGTCGTTTTGTGGAGCGATCATGGGTTTCATCATGGTGAAAAAGGTCGCTGGGGAAAATATTCTCTGTGGGAAAGAGCGACCCGGGTTAATTGCATTTGGGTTGTTCCCGGCGTGACCAAGGCGGGTTCGGTTTGTAGTAAGCCGGTCAACCTACTTGATATGTATCCGACCCTGGCTTCGTTGACCGGCTGCAAACCACCTGCGAAACAACTTGAAGGGAATGACCTTTCAGTCTTGATGAAAGATCCCGAGGCTCCGTGGGATGAGGCAACAGTTACCACGTTTGGATACAAGAATTATGGCGTTCGGTCAGGTCGGTATCGGTACATCGTCTACGAAGATGGTTCTGAAGAGTTGTATGATCACACCAATGACAAATGGGAGTGGGAGAACCTCGCAGGCAATTCACAGTTTGCTACTGTCAAAAAGGATATGCGGAAATGGATTCCTGTTCACCATGAGCCACCGGGGCCCACCTACAAACCGCCGAAGCGGCAGTGGTGATGGCAGGTGTAAAATTTTGAGGCGATGTGACATGGTCTACTAAGAAGCAAAAAATGTACCTGTCTGCCATGTAGGCCTCAGGTCAGATAGACGGCCTTTAATGGGAGTGAAGAGTGAAGAGTGCTGTAAGAACAAAACGAGTGTCATTTTTGAGTGTGCTTGTTCTGGTTGGAGCAAGCATTTTTGGTATGCGTTGCTATGCTGCTGCACCGAATATTCTCTTCATCGTTTCGGACGATCATGGCTGGGGAGACTTGCCGTCCAACTGGGACGATACTGAAGTACGTCTTCCAACGTTGGATGCTCTGGCACGTAGTGGCGTACGGTTTCCGAATTACCACACTGTTCCGCTTTGTGGTCCTTCTCGGGCATGCATGTTTACCGGACAGTACTCAACTGAAAACGGTATGTGGCGTGGCCCCGGTAGTCAGCCGCCCGGTAGTTCTGGGTACCGTGGAATTAAACGTGATGTGAAGATGCTCTCTGAGTATCTTTCTGAGGCCGGTTATGCAACGGGCGCCTTTGGAAAATGGCATCTTGGTTCTCTTGAGGGCGAAGTTCCAAATGATCGTGGGTTTGATGAGTTTCATGGTTTTCTAGGTGGCGCGCACCCATATTGGATTAGTGGATCTCGTTCCAAAATCATGCACAATCGTGAACACGATCCTCTAGCAAAGGGGCATGCCACCGAGTTGTTCACCCAATGGGCAGAAGACTTCATTCGAGAGAATGCCGGTAAAGAATCTCCTTTCTTCTGTTATCTGGCCTACAACGCGGTGCATGGCCCACTCCGCGTTGAGAAGTCAAAACCAGCCTCGGCACCAGAGGCCTGGGTGAAAAAAGCTCTTGATCGTGGGGTGAGTTTTCTTCGGAGTGACTATGTTGCGATTCTCGAACACATGGACCACAACATTGGTCAACTGGTCAGTGTGTTAGATGAGCTTGGTGTTGCTGAAAATACGCTCATCGTTTTCGTCAGTGATAACGGTGGCTGCACCATGGAGGAAGGCGCTGCTGGCGGAAGGTTTCCCGGGAACAATGGTCCACTACGAGGAGGGAAAGCCACAACCTATCAGGGTGGGCTCAATGTTCCTTTTCTCTTGAATTGGAAAGGCAAAATCCCTCAGAGGGGCCTCGTGTCTGATAGTCACGTAATGCACTGCGATATCTTTTCTTCATTATTGGATGCGGCTGGTCTCACTGTTCCTGAAAGCACTGGAAGGAATCCCCTTCGAGGAATGTCTCTTTTACCTCACATGCTTTCAAATGGAGAAACGTCAGTTCCAGAGCGGACTATGATTTTTGAACTATGGGG
>JAUWWJ010000118.1 GCA_030616935.1 Planctomycetaceae bacterium | reverse complement strand
GCTGAATTGAGGCCAGTTCATGATGGGCAGACTGATGAGTCTGATCTCATGCCGTATGACGTGCTCGATCGAATTGAAAGATTTGCAATTCGTGATCAACAGATGCCTGTTGTGATTTGGGAGCAACTGATAAATGCATTTCCTCAGTACGATGCTGAGAGGTTAGGTTATTGGACAGAACGTTTTTTTCTGTTGTGGTCACGGAATCAGTGGAAACGGGAGCGATTAGCACCGTCTTTTCATCTTGATGACGAAAGCCTTGATCCGAAATCCTGGTGTCGATTCCCAATTCTTTCTGGTGGCTTTTCCCGCGAGTTACGAGAGTTACGGAAGAATGCGTCTGCTCGCAACATTCATTGGTGAAATCTCGTGATAGAGACGATTTGTGCCTCAAAAAAGGCCTCGCGATTACTTGGGTAGATTGCTACTGTCCAAGAAATCATTGAGGAGTTTGATGTGCATGTAGTCCGGACTGTCCCTTCTAATCAACGACGTAACACTCCCTGCGGAGTGCGGTCAGGCACGCTGTGTCGCTTGGTATTTGTAATTACGGTTGTAGTTTTTGGTCAACCTGAAAGTTTTTCACAGCAACAAGCCGCCCAGCCCTTGAGTCAGAATCAGGCTTCAACACTGAGTCCTGAGCAACGAGCGGCACTCGAACAATTATTGGTTGGATGGGAAGCTCGAAATGCAAAGGTGGCAACCTGGTCATGTACTTTTTATAAATGGGAGTACAACGCCTGGAGCCCAGCGGATGCTTCAGGAGAGCGATTAGCATTTTCTGAGAGTACAGGGGAGATTAAGTACGCTGCTCCTGATAAAGGACTCTTTCGAGTGAAGTCATCAAAACAGTGGAATCCTGAAAAAAGAACGTACGATACAAGGCCTTCAAGTTCAGGTGAGCATTGGGTCTGCAACGGTACGAGCATCTATGAGTTTCGGCACAGTGAACGCCAGCTCCGTGAAACAAAACTGCCACCTGAAATGAGAGGACGGGCAATTAGTGAAGGCCCGCTTCCATTCGTTTTTGGCGCAAAGGCAGACACCCTGAAGAAGCGATATTCGATGCGAATTATTACGCCTTCATCAGTATCTGACCAAATATGGCTTGAAGCATTGCCAAAATTTCAAGTTGATGCTGCAAATTTTTCAAAAGTCGAACTCATTCTCAGGGCTACAGATTTAATGCCATTTGCCATTCAGGTATTCAAACCAGGTGGCCAAGACCGAGATGTCTATCAGTTTGATCCGCGAACGAGCCTCATAGATCGAGGGCTTGATCTGATTCGCGACTTTTCCAAGCCGCTCACTCCGCTGGGATACACATTTATAGAAGAGCAGGCTCCTGGGAACTGATTGTATCTGGATCGTCTCACCAGATAACGCTCTGGTCCATGTGCTATACTCGTAAAAGCAAATGCCGCTATGCGAGAAATACATGCCCCTCATTGACCCTAATCATCCGCTGG
Organism: Planctomycetaceae bacterium; assembly: GCA_030616935.1. Next base: position 4,378 of record JAUWWJ010000118.1, on the reverse strand, counting down.
CAGACCTACTCGAACGAGATCAGAGGTACCCTCTGGATGCATACCTGTTTGTTCTCGAAGCCCTTTCTTTTGCTCAAGAGTCCCTCGGTATGGGTGAGCAGGAGAAGTCGAAAGACGTGCAGGCAGTCCGAGAAACAAAGAAAAGTGAAAAGCACGTGAGTGGGCAAGATCTGTGCGAAGCCGCTCGGCAATATGCTCAGCAGCAATATGGATATTTAGCAACAAAAGTGCTGTCGTCTTGGGGTATTTGTGCTACTGCTGATATTGGCGAAATTGTGTTCAACATGATTGACATGGGCCAAATGAGGAAAACCAGCGATGACCGTCGTGAAGATTTTCACGATGTGTACAGCTTCGAAGACGCATTTGTTAGGGACATTGTCTTTGCCTTGCCAGATTCACCTTGATGAAAGAGCAAAGAAAGTGGTGCTACCAACTCAGCGAAAGTATGCCTTCTTCATTTTGATGATTGTCATTGAGTTAGTATGGTTATTTGTCATGTGTGGCATGGCTTTTCTTTAGCAGTTTAAGAAATTGCTATTTGCTGTTTCTAACGAGAACGCGTCATGAGTTTCTGGCTTGAAAGTCTTCCCTTTTGGATCGCGTTGGTGCCACTTGGTGCTTACTGTTGCGTAATGGGTGGGTTACAACTCCGTCGTCGGCCACTCGTTATGTCTGCAGTGTGGGATAGTGCACTGCTCGGTATTGCCCTCTCGGGTCTCGTGGCAGTAGGGCCACTCGCCGCCATTCAGCCGTTATTAGGCGGGTCACCTTGGGGAGAAGTCATCTTGCTTCTTCTGTATGCCTTGGTTGTTGCGGTGTGCATCCTGTTTGCGAGGCCGCGTTTGCTAATTTACAACGCGACAGTTGAGCAGGTTCGACCTCTTGTTGCACAGAATGCAGCTGCGGTTGATCCTGCTGTTCGGTGGGCGGGAGAGAGCGTTGCCTTACCAACACTCGGGCTGCAGGCTCATGTAGAAGGAAACGGTCCGTTGCGTACGGTCAGTGTAGTGGTTCTCCAATCAGGCGAAGCGGGTGAAGCATGGACTGATCTGAGCCGTCGGTTGAGAAGAATGTCTCGGCGTTTACGAGTGCAGCCAAGCCCAGTTGGGATGGTCCTGCTTGCTGCGGGATGCTTTATCCTGCTGGCGTCTTTTATTTTGGCTATTGGTATTGTGTAAGTAGGTACACTAATCAACTCGAGTGTGCGGAGAAACACACGTTTGGTTTTTGAAATAATCGAACTGTCGTTGGAGTGAAGAGTGCCAATTCACGTAGATTTAAGCCCGCAAGAAATAACTGTACCGGTCGTGGTACGGAATGCATCTCCCGCACGACTGTATGAAGATGCCCTCACTCGAGAGCAGGCAGGCGTTGTCTCAAGCGGTGCGATAGCTATACGATCCGGTGCAAAAACTGGAAGAAGTCCAAAAGATAAGCATATTGTTCGTCACAGAGATTCGGAAAAAGATGTGTGGTGGAGGAGTATAAACCATCCAATTGATGAACATACATTTCTTTTGAATCGCCAGCGGGCAATTGACTATCTCAACACACGAGATCAGATCTATGTTTTCGATGGGTTTGCAGGTTGGGACCCAAGTCATCAGATCAAAGTTCGAGTGATCTGTGCCAGGGCGTATCATGCCCTCTTTATGCATAACATGCTTATTCGTCCTACACGCGAGGAGCTAGAGAACTTTGGGGCTCCTGATTGTGTCATCTATAATGCAGGCCAATTTCCGGCGAATTCTTTTACGGCACAGATGACAAGTCGTACGAGCATAGATATTTCACTTGAACGGAAAGAGCAGGTCATTCTCGGTACTGAATATGCCGGAGAAATGAAAAAAGGGGTGTTCACGCTCATGCATTGGTTGTTGCCACCCAAAGGCGTGCTTTCAATGCATTGTGCAGCGAATGAGGGAAAGTCGGGAGATGTGTCCCTTTTTTTTGGTCTGTCTGGCACAGGAAAAACAACGCTATCAGCTGATCCAAATCGTAGGCTTCTTGGTGATGATGAACACGGATGGAGTGACGACGGTGTTTTTAATATTGAAGGTGGGTGCTATGCGAAGTGCATTAGCCTTGCTTTGGAAAAAGAGCCTGATATTTATAGAGCTATTCGTTTCGGTACAGTTCTAGAGAATGTTGTTTACGATGACACTACTCGTGAGGTGAATTACAATTCAAATGCGATAACAGAAAATACGAGAGCAGCGTATCCTCTCGAATTTATTGACAATACCCGGTCGCCATCTCTCGCTGGTCATCCTCGTCATGTGATTTTTTTAACGTGTGATGCTTCTGGAGTGTTGCCCCCGGTAAGTCGACTAACGCCTGAGCAAGCGATGTATCAGTTCCTGTCAGGATATACAGCTCGGGTGGCGGGGACAGAAATGGGTGTTTTCCAGCCCCAGCTTGCTTTTTCGCCATGCTACAGCGCCGCGTTTCTGGTTCGCCATCCAGTTGTTTATGCACGTTTATTGTCAGAAAAACTTCGATGTCACGGGGCTCAGGCCTGGTTGGTGAATACTGGCTGGACTGGAGGAGGGCTAGGAGTCGGCCAACGAATTGATCTATCAAGCACTCGGTGCATTATTGACGCGATTCATGCCGGATCACTGATCAGTGAGCCAACTCAGCGAGATCCCATTTTTGGACTCGAGGCGGTTTGTCGGGTGCCGGGTGTCTCTGAGCGTCTCCTTGTACCACGGGATGCCTGGTCGGATGCGGCAGCTTGGGAAGAAGCAGCCACAACTCTAGCGGAGAAGTTCCGAAAGAATTTTGTATTGTTCGAGGATGAGGCTGATGAGGCGGTGTTACGGGCTGGCCCATCCAAATAAACAGAATTTCAGGCAGCCATGGACTCACTTTCCGTTATGATAAAGATGCTGTTAATACTTTTTGATATGAAGTTTTAGCTTCATTGGTTTCTCGCTGTTCTTTGATAGGCGAAATGAACTTTGTAAGGAGTTGCACATGATTTCCTTGTCCGTAATGAGACTTACAGTTGGGTTGTTTCTAGTTGTTGGGATGGTTGCGATGTCTGCGTCAGGCAATGCAGCGTCACCGCTGGTTGGCTCCATGAAGAAAATTGATGGAACGGACCAGGACCTAAGTGACTACAGTGGCAAGGTTGTGCTCATAGTGAATGTCGCGAGTCAATGCGGCTACACATCGCAGTATGCTGGACTGCAAAAGCTATACGACACGTTCAAGGACAAAGGTTTTGTCATTCTTGGATTCCCCGCGAATGATTTCGGCGCACAAGAGCCCGGGAGCAACAGTGAGATTGCATCGTTTTGTTCAAAAAACTATGGCGTTACATTTGATATGTTTTCAAAAATATCAGTGAAAGGCTCGGGCAAGGCGAATCTTTATAAGACGCTTACGGAATCCGCTAATCCGTCAGGTGAGGTGGGTTGGAATTTTGAGAAGTTCCTGATTGATCGCAATGGTGCAGTCGTCGGACGTTTCAAATCAGGCGTATCGCCACAAGATCCAGTCTTGATTCAAGCAATTGATGCAGCGCTCTAAAGCATGAAGAAATCGGTCGGCCGTAAGGGAAGAGAATGGTACCGTCGGTATCTCTTCGGAAACGACATTACGTTGCCTTATGATCTTCGTCTGACAGTGATGGTTGTGCCTGATTTATGGAGGAAGTTTTGCCCCGGATAACAAATGGAGGCCGGGCCTGTGCCTCTCGATAACAACGGACAACATATTCCCCCACGATAGCAATCGCGGCAGTTTGTGCGGCGGATATAAATCCAAGAAGAGCTAAAAGTGTTGGGAGCGAAAGAGTCTCTTTTGTTGGAAGGGTTAGCCCGGTTACAAGTCCACACGTTCCCACAAAGGCAAACAGGGCAGCAAGAAACCAGATGAGTCGAATGGGTTTGTCTGATGAAAGAAGTATGGCATCTGCGGCGAGGGAGAGCAGTCGGAAGGCAGAGTATTTTGTCTCTCCGGCGGCTCTTGCGTCTCGATCATAGTCAACTGGAGCATGGGAAAATCCGGCCCACGGAACGAGGCTCCGAAGGTATCGACGTTTTTCAGGAAGTGCACAGACGGCGTCAACGACCGCACGATCGCACAATTTAAAATCACCAGTATCGACAGGTACGGGATAGGGCATCAGCCTAGCGAAAAACCTGTAAAAAAGTTTCGCTGTTACAAGTTTGAAAGTGCTCTCCCCGTCACGTGATTTTCGACGTCCATATGCAACATCAACACCCGTTCTCCATTTTGTGATCATTTCAGGGATCACCTCTGGTGGGTCTTGGAGATCGGCATCAATAATTACAACAGCATCTCCTTGTGCCATTTCGAGACCGGCAGACATGGCAGCTTGTTGGCCGAAGTTGCGGGAAAACTC
>JAUWWJ010000454.1 GCA_030616935.1 Planctomycetaceae bacterium | reverse complement strand
TCTTTCATTTCCCGTACGGCTTCTGTCATCCCAACAAACACAGCCCGGGCGACGACTGAGTGCCCAATATTTAATTCTTCCATTCCCTCGAGCTGTGCTACGGGTGTGACATTGCGATAGGTAAGTCCATGACCTGCGTTGAGTATGAGACCCGCCTGATGGACGAATGTAGCTGCCTGGGCAAGTAGGTGGAGTTCTTTGTGAGCGTTCTTTCCTGCATTTGCATAGGCTCCCGTGTGCAGTTCGACTGCCGGCACCGAAAGCGATGCAGCAGTCTCAATCTGCTCAGGGTCTGGGTCGATAAACAGTGAAACGACGATCCCGGCATCTTGTAATTTGCCAATCGTTGCTGCTAGTTCCTTTTTGTGACGAACAACGTCCAGTCCACCCTCGGTGGTCACTTCTTCTCGGTTTTCAGGGACAAGCGTAACCTGGTCCGGAGCCACTCGGCAGGCGATGTCTACCATCAGGGGATTTATCGCCAATTCAAGATTTAGTTTGACCTGAACAGTTTTTCTTAATACTTCAAGGTCTCTGTCTTGAATGTGCCGTCGGTCTTCTCGCAGATGAATTGTTATGCCGTCGGCCCCACCGAGTTCAGCGGCGGCTGCAGCCCAAACAGGATCAGGTTCGATCGTACGTCTCGCCTCACGAATCGTAGCGATGTGATCTATGTTTACACCGAGTGTGGCCATGCACGTGGCTCCTTGAGAAATGAAGGTGGCCCCAGTCTGTCGACCGGGGCCACCATGAACGTGTCATATAGCCTTTCTGCTCAGACCTCTTTTTTCAAGAGGATCACCGCATTACCGCGAGGTGTGCGGATCTGAAGAACAATACCTTCCTCAGGTGTTTCTCCTTCGATGGCAGCTTCAAACTGATCGATTGAAGACACTGCGGTTTTCCCAACCTTTCGGATGAGTACTCCCGGCACGAGGCCTCCCTCAGCAGCAAGGCCGTCAGGGTCAACTCTGTCAACGAGAACGCCATCGAATCCCTCATAGGCGTCTTGTGCGACAGAACTTTTGTCCTGAACTTCGATACCAAATTCTTTGGCATAAAACGTTTCCTCACCGCCGGGGGCGATGCCTCGTCCCCGTTGTTGCATTCCAAATTGCTCAGGCAATGCTTTTACCTGCACACGGACGGTCACTTCTTTGCCATCACGAAGTACAACAACATCGTGTGCTTTTCCAATTGATGACCGCTCGACAACTTCCTGAAGACTGCGAGGACTGTCGACGGGCGTTCCATCGAAGGAGAGGATGACATCAAGGTCCTGCATCCCAGCAGATGCCGCTGGTGTATCTGCCATCACCTCTGTTACGAGGACACCTTTCTGGCCAGGTGACCCAAGTTTTGCAGCCATGTCAGAAGATAATTGCGAGATCGAAACGCCCAGATATCCTCGCTCAACACTGCCACGTTTGATGAGTTGCTCGCTCACCCAACGTGCCTGATTAATTGGGATAGCGAACCCAATTCCCTGATAGGCTCCACTATTTGATGCAATCGCGGTGTTAATGCCTACGACTTCTCCCGAGAGATTTACAAGTGGTCCGCCTGAGTTGCCAGGGTTAATTGCAGCGTCTGTCTGCAAAAATTTGGCTCGTCGGATACGGCCAAGTTCACGGCCTTTAGCTGAAATGATACCGGCACTCACTGTTGTCTCGAGTTCAAATGGGTTGCCGATTGCAAGTACCCAGTCTCCAATCACAAGCTCATCAGAATTTCCGAGCGCTGCAGTTGGTAGGTTTTCCGCATTGGCAAGCCGAACAACAGCCAGGTCGCTGTCTGGGTCAGTCTTGATATCAACCGCTTTGAATTCACGCCCATCAGAGAGCTCAATCGTGACTTCATCAGCTCCTTCAACAACATGATTGTTCGTAAGGACAATCCCAGCTGCGTCAACAATTACACCAGAGCCAACTCCCGATCGTGATGGCGCCCCCCCCCTTGGAGCAAATCCTTCAGGCATTCCATCTCGAAAAAAGTCTTCAAATGGAGTTCCACGAAAAGGGTTCTCCCCACGATTCTGGCCACCTTTTGATGTAACATTTTGGGCTTTTGTTTCACTGCGAACAACAACGACACTAGGAGTTGCCTTCTCAGCTGCATTTCGGAATGCCTGAGAAAGTGCATTCGCTGCAGCAACCGGATCTGCCGTTGTTGGTTCGGCGGAAAGAAGCGTCGTTGGGCTGAATGATCCCAGAGTCAGTGCCACAATCAAGCAGCAGGGCATGAGAGTCTTGCCACAGTGTTGT
>JAUWWJ010000485.1 GCA_030616935.1 Planctomycetaceae bacterium | reverse complement strand
TGTGAGAGTGCAAATTCGAGGAAATATTGAGTTTCCTGAGGAAGTTGAACAGTGCAAGCGACGTGGTAGCGATGGCATAGGACTTTATCGCACCGAATTTCTCTACCTTACGAGTCAGCATGAGCCAAGTGAAGAGGATCATTATCGCGCGTACAGTAAGGTTATTGACGCAATCGACGGGAAGCCAATGGTGGTTCGGACTTTGGATCTAGGGTCCGACAAGATGCTCACTGAGAAAAGCCCGGAGGAGGAGCGAAATCCATGTCTTGGCCTGCGAAGCATTCTTCTGTCATTGCGACAGTTGCCAATGTTTCGTACCCAGTTGCGGGCTATTTTGCGAGCGAGTTCACGTGGTGACGTCCGGGTGATGTTTCCACTGGTGTCGACAATCATTGAATTACGCCAGGCACGATTGGTCTTGGCTGATGTGATGGAAGATCTTGCTGAGCACGATATTGATTTCAATCCAAAGCTAAAAATTGGAATAATGGTTGAGACGCCTGCCGCCGCAATGATGCTCGATGCATTCATTGAGGAAGTAGACTTTGTCTCTGTGGGAACAAACGACCTCATTCAGTACACGCTGGCTGTTGATCGTGGAAATAAGGATGTAGCAGATCTTTATAGCGCATGTGATCCAGCAGTTATCAGATTGCTCAAGAGATCTCTTGATATTGCGGATGATGCCGGAGTGTCGGCAAGCGTCTGCGGTCAGATGAGTGGAAGCGTCATGTATACCCAGTTATTGCTTGGCCTTGGGCTTCGTGAGCTGAGTGTGCCTGCTGCAGCCATACCAGAAATAAAACAGGCGGTTCGAAGCGTATCGATCGCCGATTGTCAGGCTGTCGCGAAACGGGTTCTTGAAATGAACAGTGCTCGTGACGTGAAGGCCTTTTTGCGTGATCAAAAACGACGTCTTTTAGCGGAGACTGTCGCGTGATGCATGTGCCGCCCCAGAGTGGCGGATCAATAGAAAGAAAGAACGATTATGAAGCAGGAAATGCTGATTAATGTGACGCAGGCAGAAGAATGCCGTATCGCAATTATTGAGGAGGGCGTACTGGAAGAACTTTATGTTGAACGAACAAGCCAGGAAAACCTTGTTGGCAACATCTATAAGGGACGGGTCGTCAACATAGAGCTATCCAGTCAGGCCGCTTTTGTTGATTTCGGTGTTGGACGGAATGGATTTCTCCATATCAGTGATATTGAGCCTCAGTACTATCGTCAGGGTGGTCTTGAGCCTGACAAGGCTATTGAATTGAATGACCCAGCAAAAGCTCCTTCCGATGGATCAAATGACGGGGGGAGACCTTCAGATAGGCGTCGAAAGCCACGTATAGGTGATCGTCCTCGTGTTAAGCCACCTATACAGGATGTTCTGAAACGGGGAGATGAATTACTTGTTCAGGTCATTAAAGAGGGCTTTGGTACGAAAGGGCCTACTCTGTCAACCTACATTTCCATACCAGGTCGTTATTTGGTCCTTATGCCACCACTTGGTCGCGTTGGTGTCTCAAAAAAAATTGATAATGAAAAAGAACGGCGAGTGCTTCGAGGAATTATGAATGCGCTCAAGCCTCCCAAGGGAGTTGGCTTTGTTGTAAGAACAGCTGGTACTGAGAGAACCAAGTCAGAGATGGCTCGTGACATGGCGTATTTACTTCGGCTCTGGAAAAGCATTGTAAAGCGGATGAGAAAATATTCTGCCCCAATCGATATCTATCAGGAAAGCGACATGATTATTCGGACGATCCGAGACATGTTTACTGAAGATGTAGGAAGAATTCTTATTGACGATCGTGCTGCATATGAACGAGCAAAAGAGTTTCTTGAGTTGGTCATGCCTAAATATGCCAGCCGGCTTCAGTTCTACGACGGTAAAGAACCATTGTTTTATCGCTATCGACTCGAGGAAGAAAT
>JAUWWJ010000330.1 GCA_030616935.1 Planctomycetaceae bacterium | reverse complement strand
CGCTTGGGCATTGGAAACTGTGGGATCATATGGATGCAATCCTCTCCCTGGCAGTCACCCAACTCGTCTCAGCAATCATTCATCGTTCAAAAACAGAACCAGTCGGTGATGGCAAGAGTCATGCGTGGAGTGGGCCACATGCTCGTGACATCACTTTGCTTGCTGCACTTTATGATCAATCAACAGCTGAAACTTTCCCTTCTCGCTGGAGAAAACTTCGCTGGCGGGTTGGTTACGGATCTATCCTTGGCCGTTGGCCGACCTTCTTAGGATTAGCGTCTACTGCACTTTTTGTGGCAGCTCTTGCTACCAGCATTTCGACAAAAAATTTAGATTGGCTGGCACTCTGGTGGCCGTGGTTCATTTTGGCTGGAACCTGGATTCCGTGGTTATGGCGAAGGTGTCAATGCTGGTGGAAAGCATTTCGTATCGTTCGAAGCATGCGAACTGGAAACAGAACAGCAGGCCAACTCGCTAAAGCACTTGCAAAAATGCCTGAAGCTGATCTCGCGGGACAGCCTCTTCCGATTATGGCCAGAAGCGACGATCGTTATGAATTATTTGCGAAGTTTCAGGGAATCCTGCAAGCTGTCGGATACGGTGGAATGATCGTGATCATTGATCGACTCGATGAACCACACGTAATAAATGGCTCTGCAGAACGCATGAAGCAAATTATCTGGCCCATTTTTGATAACAAGTTCCTGAAATCACCAGGGCTTGGATTCAAGATGCTACTTCCTAATGAGTTGTATCGATTCATTGAGCGTGAAGATGAGTCGTTCAATCAGCGAGCAAGACTCGACAAGCAGAATCTCATACCGTCTTTAGAATGGTCTGGAGAAACGCTCTATGATATTGCCTCCATGAGGCTCAAAGCCGCAAGCATAAAAGAGCCTCCGACAACTCTCGCCGAGCTTTTCGAGCCTGAAGTCAGCCAGTCTCGATTAATCGATGGCCTGCGAAGTGTTCGTGTGCCTCGTCAACTCTTCAAGTTCTTATACCGGCTACTTGTTGCACATTGTCACGCACATACTGCCGAAAACCCCTGTTATAAGATCCCACTGGAACGGTTTGACACCGAATTAGCCGTATTCAGGAGAGATCAAGATGCATTTGATCGTGGATTAGCACCACGATAACCAGTATTGCAGTGAGAAGCAAAGCGTGGAATCGGTCCACACCATTGTTGTTGGCCGTGAAGCGATGGGGTGTCGCTTTGAGGTTATTTTCAACCTACTAGACAATAGTGTCGCAACATCGATCGGCACCGATGCTCTCAACATCATTGAGCATATTGAAGAGCAAATCTCGGTTTATCGAACGTCAAGTGAAATTTCAAGAATCAATGAATCATCAATTACGAGTTGGCACGATCTATCACCAGACGTATTCGATTTGCTCTGGCTAGCAAAGCAACTCCATGCCCAAACCAATGATGCCTTCGATGTAACCACAGGGCCGCTTATAAAAGCCTGGGGGTTTCTTCAGAAACAAGGACGAACACCGTCACCAGAAAAACTTGCTGAGGCAGTTAAATGTTCTGGAATGAAAAATATTGAATTCCATGAACATGAACACAAAATACGTTTTAAGCGGCCCGACGTAGAGATAAACCTGGGGGGCATCGGCAAAGGATGGGCAATTGACAAAGCGGTTGACCTCATTGAAATGGAGGGTGTTGAAAATTTCCTTATTCACGGTGGGCATAGCAGTGTTCGCAGCCGGGGCACGCGAGGTCTAGCAGGACAGAAAACTGAACGTAATGGATGGCCTGTTGGACTTCGGCACCCACTTCTTCGAGAGAAGCGGATTGGCACAATTATGCTCCAAAACAAGGCACTAGGTACAAGCGGATCTGGCACACAGTTTTTTATTGAAAAGGGACAGAAAATCGGCCATATACTCGATCCGCGAACAGGCCAACCCGCCAGTGGGGTTCTCTCGGCAACCGTCCTTGCAGATACGGCTGCCGAGGCCGACGCCTTAGCAACAGCGGCATATATCCTAGGCCCCCGAGAAATTGATCACATTGCGCCTGAGGGGAGTGCTGTAGCTGCAATACTCGTAGTAAAAGAAGAGGACACCAGCCGATTGACTGCGATTTTAGCTAATCTCGACACCGAACAATTTGTAACAAATCGAACAACTCCGGGACTAATGGTTATTCAGGCCAAAGACTTCAACCAGAAGTAACAGAAGATTACCAATTTTTACACATTTCATAATTTTCAGACTACACTAGAAGCGTCCTTGTTTGAACGGCCATGGTTTGATCAGGGATTTGTAAATGACGTCAACTACTTCGAATGACTTTTCTGAAAAGGTGATTTTATCGTCTCGGCAGAGCCACTTATTCGATTGACCGTCATGTCAATACTGAACCTTTTCCCCGTGCAATACCACTAGACATGATCGAATGGTTGGAGCAGGGTTCGTATTTGGGAATCGTGCTTTTTCTGACACTAACTGGCTTAGGGCTACCGGTCCCTGAAGAAGTTCCCATTGTGGCCGCTGGCGTAGCCAGTAGAGCTGGAGCTTTGGATTGGTGGTGGGCACTGCCTGCTTGCTTGGTTGGGGCGTTATTAGGCGACAGCTTGATGTATGCGATCGGACGTTTTTTTGGGGCACGATTTCTTAGAGAACACCGACTGTTAAGTGGATTCCTCACAGAGGAGCGAGAGAAGAAAATCGAACTACTCATCCAGCAGCATGGAATTAAGGCCTTCTTTGCCGCCCGCTTTCTGGTTGGCCTGCGAAGCCCGTTCTACCTCACAGCCGGTATTCTTCGAGTGAAGTATCGTTGGTTTCTCTTCGCGGATTTCATCTGCGCTTCTATTGTTATCAGTGCTTTCTTTGGCCTGGCGTATGCCTTTGGAGACCGAATAACCGGGCTCATTCAGTCGGCAGAAAAGGGCCTCACACTTGTGGTCCTTACCGCCGGCATCGTCGCCTTTGCAGTCGCCGCATTCCTCTGGTTTCGCAAACGCAGAATGCAGATTCTCGATGAAAATCCTGATAGCCTTCTTGAAAATCGCGAACTGATATTTGGTCCAGCAGCTGATCGTCTGGGTGACAGCAGTGGTTCAGCAACCCCGCTTCAGACAGATCACTCAAGGGAGGCAGGGGGATCATTTGAAACCGAACATGGCTCCCATTCAAAGGAGGCCCGAACCACATCATCCGCAACCGATGATTGATCACCTATGTCGTGT